>NZ_LOSU01000072.1:0-1093 GCF_001522185.1 Burkholderia sp. RF2-non_BP3
GCTGCAACGGTCGGATCCTCCAGCGTACCGTTTGCCACCCCGGTGATCACCCGGAACACGATCACGACCGTCGACGCCACGAGCGCCAGGCTCAGCGTCGGTCGCATCCAGTCCTGAGACTGCTGCGCGGCCAGCTTGCGCGCTGTCCCGATCGACTGCCTCGGCGGCATCGGCCTGCAGGCGATGCTGTTCGACCGTCACGATCAGCTGTTGCAGCAGCCACTCGCGTTCGATTGCAATTCCTATAGTTTCAGCAAGGCGTCCGGATCGCTGGTCAGCGCCGTCGATACCGCATCCGGCGTGTGCCGGTACCGAGGGCACCGACCGCCCCACCTGCGGGGCCACCGAGCAGCGTGCCGATCACTGTCGCCGCCCTGCCGACCGCCGAAGCGATGTCTTTCCAGTCCATTCATTCCTCCCTTGTGATGAAGCGGCGTCATCATCAGCGAATCGGATGCACAATCAGCGACTCGCCGGTCCCGCGGATCGGGCTTTCGCCTTTTATGCGCGGAGCGCGTACCGCGCCACGTCCCATCGCGCCTCACGCTTTGCCTGACCGGTCATCGCCGGGTTGATCTGTCGGGGGTACCCGCAAAATCTCCGGCATCCACCAGTTCATTACAGCCGTGCGACTGTCAGAGCTACCCCGCTGAGCGGGCCGCGAGCCCATCCCGTTCGAGCCATTCCGGGTGAGACACGAGATCTAGTCCAAGCGCGGTGCAGCACGCGCGGTAGTTGTCCTTGGATGTGATCTGTTTCAGGTTCAGGCCGTGCCCGCGATAGCGCCAGCCATCACCCGACACGACACCGCCGTTACCGAAGCGCCCGCCGTAGGCCAGGATCGCGATTTGCCGTTGGACCGCCACGATCGTTTGGGTGACGCTCAAGTCGTGCGTGCATCGCGGCTGGAATCCGCGAGAAGATCGCCAGCGCATCGATCCGGTAATTGAACGACTCAACCAGCGACGTAAAACCCCTCGATTCGTGTCCCATGTGCGCGAGCCACATCGCCAGTCGTACCTGCGTGTTGATCGCGAATGCGTCGGCCACCGCAACGATGTGCGCAAACCATCGATTGACGAGCGGGTCGGAC
>NZ_LOSU01000073.1:0-656 GCF_001522185.1 Burkholderia sp. RF2-non_BP3
ATCAGCTCGCTGTCCACCGGCCTCAGCACGGTCACGACCAAGACCGACAATCTCGGCAACAGCACCGCCGCAGCCCTCGGCGGCGGCGCGAGCTACAACCCGGCAACCGGCACGGTTTCCGCTCCGTCGTACACGACGTACAACGCGAACGGCACGACGTCGACCGCCAGCAGCGTCGGCTCGGCGATCGACAGCATCAACAGCCAGGGCATCAAGTACTTCCACGCGAAGTCGACGGCAGCCGACAGCCAGGCGCTCGGCACCGACTCGGTCGCAATCGGCCCGAATGCCATCGCCAACAACGCCGGCGACGTCGCACTCGGCAGCGGCTCCGTCACCCAAGCGCCCAACCCGACGCCGACGGGTACCGTCGGCGGCGTGACCACCACGTTCGCGGGCGGCAATCCGGGCAGCGTGGTGAGCGTCGGCAATGCGAGCACGGGCACCACGCGTCAAATCACCAATGTCGCGGCAGGCCAAATCACGCCGACCAGTACCGACGCGATCAACGGCTCCCAGCTCTTCGCGACCAATTCCGTCGTGGATTCGCTGTCGACGACGGTGTCGTCGTCCAGCAGCGCGATCTCGTCGCTGTCGACCGGCATCACTTCGTTGTCGACGGGGCTCAGCTCGACCAACAGCTCGGTGGCTTCGCT
>NZ_LOSU01000074.1:0-6862 GCF_001522185.1 Burkholderia sp. RF2-non_BP3
TGCGACTGGGGGCGGGAATCATGCCGGGCCTGGCTGGCCAAAGCCCCAATTATCGGGGCGTAAAGATAGTAACGGGGGCGCGTTTCCGCAAGGAGACGGGGCTATCCAATTTTGCGACCCTGAACCGCCTTTCGCATTGGCGCTAGTGCAACGGCTGCTTTCACGATGAAACCGCCATCCGCACCATCAAGCTGGTGCGGCGAGTCGTAGGTGCTTTGGGGCCATTCGCTTTTAGTAAAACAGCCCCTTAAAATCTCCCGAATCACGGGTTGACAATACTTTTTGTCTACCTAATATGAATCGAGCGCGGCACGTTCGTTATCGTTGGGTCGATAAAGAACCAGATTGTCGATTGACCATCTGAGTCGTGTGAACCGAGGATTTCGATCGGTGATACGGAGAAGATTTCGCATTGCTTGGGATGCGCCTCCGATGTGCATGTCGAGTGAAGCGACAGGATGTACCTTGAAAGGACGGGGGCGTTTGGGTCGTTCGCAAACGCATAGTCAACGAAGCGGGGTCTACTGATGTCGGCGAAGAAAAATGAATACGCCTGGTCAGCCGTGGACGTTGGTGAAACACATTCTCGCGGACGATCGAGAGCTCGGCGCCGCGCGCGCTTATTGCCAGTCTCTGCTCGATGCACCCACACATCGCCTGCCGCTGATCGCGTATCGGGAGGATAGTGCGCAAGGCCGGCGTCTCGTGCGTATCGAACGCTTTGCCGAAGACTTCGCTGAGCGGACCGGGATCGACCTGCATGCGCGCTGCAATGCGCTCGCGCGAGCGCTGTTCGAGCGTCCCTGCCTGCTGTTCAAGGACAAGATCAATTTTCGCTACCCGGCCTCGCCAGGCTTCAGGGCGCATCAGGATGCCGCCGCGGGCTGGAACCGCTATGCGTCGCATTACGCGACCGTTGCCGTGCTGATCGAGGCGTCCCAACCTGACAGCGGCGGCTTTGAATTCGCGACCGGGGCATCGCCTGGATTTCTTTATCCGAATCTGAACGGTCAACTCGACGACGCACTCTTCGCGTCGCTGTGCCCGCAACCACTCGATGTCGAAGCAGGTGACGGACTGCTATTTGACGGTTATGCACCGCATCGGACATATGCAAACAGAACGGGACGTGTTGTTCCACATCTTTTTCTCACGTTCAATTGCGCCGACGAGGGTGATTTTCGCGACCGCTATTACGCGGAGAAGATCGCGGGCATGACATCGCACGGTGACGGCTACGCGTTCCGACTGTTCGATTTCGGTCCCGAAGGAGCCATGCGATGACACGCTTCGTCGGCAATATCAGGGTCGAGTTTCTTGACCCCGCGCAGCGCTCGGACGTCGTCTACCGGGGCCTCGAAACCGCGCTGTCGGCGAAGGATTCCCGACGTTTTCAGCGTGTGATGCTGGTGTCCCCCGGGGCGATCCTGTACCGCGGCGACCTGCCTCGCTGCACCTATCCATTGGGACTGGGCTATCTCGGCGCGATGCTCGAGCGCAATGGCTATGACGTACGGCTGCTCGACTGTCTGGTTGAGGGCTACGACCAGGTCGAACCCGTCGACAACGCAGGCGAGTTCGTTCGCTACGGTCTCGGTGCCCAGTCGATCCGCGACGCGCTGCGCCGGTGGGAGCCTGAGGTGATCGGCGTGTCCAGCATTTTCTCGAACCAGTCCGACATCATCGAGGAAATCTTCCGGATCGCGCGCGATACGGTTCCCGACGCGCTTCTGATCACGGGGGGCGCCCACGCACGATATTTTCCGGAGCAGTATCTCGAGTCGCTTGACGCCGACGCGGTTTTCCTCGGCGAATCGGAAAACACGATCGTGGAATTCCTCGACTGGGCGAACGGCGCCCGACCACTCGAGAGCCTGCAAGGCATCGTCGTGCGGCAGCGCAGCGTCAACCGGATCTTCTCGAACAAGTCGATGCCGCTCATCAAGGTTGCGCGAACGTGTTCGACCGACCCGATCGCCGACCTCGACGTCATTCCCTATCCGGCCTGGCACCTCTACAACATGGAGCGTTACTTCGAAATCGGCGCCTATCAATCGCCCTATACGGTCGGATCGCGTGTGGCTCAGCTCTACACGAGTCGAGGATGTACCGCGAAATGCTCGTTCTGCACGACGACCAACTTCTGGGGCGGCAAGCTGCGCCGTCGCAGCCCGGACAACGTAGTAAATGAAATCCGTTCGCTCGTTGAGCACTACGGAATCGACGAGTATCACATACAGGACGACAACATCACGAACGACAAAGAGCATGCGCGCACGTTGTTTCGTGCGCTGGCCGACGTCAAGCTTCCGTGGTGCACACCGCAAGGAACCGCGCTTTGGCGCATGGACGAAGGCTTGCTCGATCTGATGCGCGACGCGGGGTGTTACCAAATCACGTTCGCGATCGAAAGCGGCGTGCAGCGCGTGCTGACTGAGCTGATCCGCAAGCCGCTCGATCTCGCGCGCACGCGTCATCTCGTGAGATACGCGCGGGATATCGGGCTCGACGTACATGGCTTCTTCATCATCGGCATGCCGCCGATGTTTGGCTGCGATGGCGAAACGATCGACGAAATGCGCGAAACCTATCGCTTCGCATGCGACGCGGGCTTCACCAGCGCATCGTTTTTCACGGCAACGCCGATCGTCGGTTCGGAACTGTTGACGGAATGCTTGCGCCAAGGATTCGTCGCCCCGGACACACCGCTTTATAAAATGTCGTACAAGCAGGGGTTGATCGAAGTTCCCGGCCTCTGGGCCGGCACTGAGATCGCCGCACTCGCACACGAATTCAACATGTCGTTCAACAGAGGGAGTGTCAAGCATGGACGCCGATTCTGGAGCGAGCAGCAATACTGAATGTGATGGCGAAGGTACGCGGACGCGGCCGGTCGTCTACGTCGCGATGTGCGCGGACGTGTTCCATGATGGTCACGTGAACGTGCTGCATCATGCGTCGACCTACGGCGACGTGATCGTTGGATTGATGACCGACGAGGCGATCGCGAGCTACAAGCGGATGCCGCTCTTCTCGTTCGAGCAGCGGCGTGCGGTCGTCGCGAACAGTGTCTGGGTCAAGGATGTCGTGCCGCAGACGACACTCGACTTCCGCCACAATCTACGCAAGCTTCGGCCCGAATTCGTTGTGCATGGCGATGACTGGCGCGAAGGCGCACAGCGCGATACGCGTGCACAAGTTGTCGAGGTGTTGCGCGAATGGAATGGCACACTGATCGAAATACCCTATACGCACGGCGTATCGTCGACCTATGCCCAGCAGCGCATCCGCCGAAACGGTATCGCACCGAGCGAGCGGCAGGCGCGTTTGCGCCACGCACTGCGCGTACGCCCGCTGATTCGCGTGCTCGAGGCGCATAGCCCGCTCACTGCACTGATTGTCGAGCGCGCGCAGGTTCGGGACGGTGGAGGCGTTCGCGAATTCGACGCGATCTGGTCGAGCAGCCTGACGGACTCGACAGTGCGCGGCAAGCCGGACATCGAGGTCGTGGATCTGTCGATGCGGCTGCAAACGATCAACGAGATGTTTGACGTGACGATGAAGCCACTCGTTTACGATGCGGACAGCGGCGGTCTGCCCGAGCATTTCGTGTTCACGGTGCGTGCGCTTGAGCGTGTCGGCGTGTCGGCCGTCGTGATCGAAGACAAGGTTGGCCTCAAGCGCAATTCCTTGTCGTCCGGCGTATCCGCCCAGAGCCAGATCGCCATCGGGGAATTTTGCGAGAAGATTGCCGCCGGCAAGGATGCGCAGGTTGACGACGCGTTCATGATCGTGGCACGGATCGAAAGCTTCATCCTGGGCGCGGGGCTTGATGATGCACTTCAACGCGCGCTTGCGTATGCTCAGGCGGGCGCCGACGCGGTATTGATCCACAGCCGCAATCACCAACCCGTCGAGGTACTGGACTTCTGTCGTGCGTTTCGGCTCGTCGACGCGCGGACGCCGATCTTTGCGATCCCGTCAACCTATGACATCGTCAGCGAGCACGATCTCGAGGTCGCCGGCGTAAACGGCGTCATTTACGCCAATCACCTGCTGCGCGCTGCGTATCCGGCAATGACGGCTGCCGCCGAGTCCATATTGCGTCATGGACGCGCGCACGAATGCGCGCGTACGGGCGCGAGTCTGCATGACATTTTGTCCGTGGTGGCCGGCAATACGGCCGATGCCGGCGTGCGGGCCGATGCGGTGCCAAGGACCGGCGAAATCGTGTAAAGAGGTGGACCGACATGTCCGTACACCTGTCGCTCGTATTTCCCGGCGCCGCCGCGCACGTTCCGCAGCTCGCTCGCGAACTTGTCGCACGGCGGATCGCGGTGCTTCGCGGCCCTCGCTCGTTCGAACTGAGCGATGCGCAGGCATTGCTGCATCTCGGGGCCATGACGTGCGATCGCGTCGACTACATCGTCGCCGACGCTTCCCCCACGCTGGAATCGATCGAGATGGCCGGCGCGTTCTTTGCGGGGAGCGGCGCGGACACGATTCTTGCGATAGGCGGCGGGGCTGTCATTGATACGGCGAAAGGTGTCAGGCGGATCGCCGCATGTCCGCACTTGTGCGCCGCCGATGCGCTGCGTATGCGCGGCGGGTCTACCCGACGGCTTCCTGCTTGCATCGCGGTGCCAACCACGGCTGGCACCGGAAGTGAAGTCACACCGTTCGCGACATTCTATGTCGGGGGCGTCAAGCATTCGGTCGACCATCCGGACGCCATGCCGGACCGCGCCGTAGTCGATGCGCGATTGACGGGCAGCCTCGACGCGCGCCAGACGGCCTGCTCCGGTGTCGACGCAATCTGTCACGGTATCGAGTCGATGTGGTCACGCGCGGCGACGACGGAAAGCATCACGTATGCGAGCGACGCGCTGACGCTCTGCGGCAGATATCTCGGCGACGCGATTCGCGAGGGTGACGCCAACGCACGTGCCGCCGTCATGTACGCTGCGCATCTGTCCGGCCGCGCGATCGCGATCACCCGCACGACCGCGGCGCATGCGCTGTCTTACGCGCTGACGGCGCGGTTCGGTATCCCGCATGGTCATGCGGTCGGTCTGTTCATGGGACCGGTGCTCGCCGAACACGCACGCGAGGTTCATCGCGGCAAGGGCATAGCCGAATATCAGGAGACGATCCTGGCACGCCTCGCGTTGCCGAATGCGCGCACGCCACGGCAGCGATGGGAGGCGCAATTGCGTGAATGGGGGCTGCCGGCAACGCTCGCGGAGGTCGGCGTCCCACGCTCGGCCTACGCGGAGCTCATTGCGGAGGTGAATCTCGAACGGCTCGCCAATCATCCGGTACGCCTCGATCTGCAGCATTTGCTCGATGCGTTGTAAATACGGGCCGGTGATCGATTCCGATCCAGACGATCGGCCCGCAACGCGGCATTTGCCCCCGCCGCGTTGATCAGCGGACCATTTCACGGGGGCATGGAGAGCAAGTGATGAGCAAGCAACCCGAAGTGGTACATGCGAATTTCGATTTGTTCCAGAAGGAGGCGTCGACCCTGATCGGGTCGTTCTCGGAGGCGATCTCGCGCGTCGGCAGGGGGGCCGCGCCCAATCAGGCAGTGCTCAAGCAGGTGCTCGAGGCCTCGCTCGCGAACACACTGGCGTCGCTCGCGGCGTCATTGGCGACGTCGATCTCCCACGTGTCGCGTGCCGATTCGTTCGCGAACAATGTAGGTCGTTTGCGGGAGCGTGTGCAGTCGCAAAGCAATTTGTTGATCAAGGCAAGCGAGATCAAGTGAAAGACGCGGCCTGGTTGAACCCGGGCCGCACTTGTGAGAGCACGCTCATCATGACCTCCGATTCGGGCGCGTTTCAGGCATTCTTGCGTCAGCAGATCGAACGGGAGCAAGCGCCCGTCTACAAGCCGATTCGCCGGCTGTCGACGCGCCTGTCGTGGCGTCTCGCGAAAGCGAACGTCCACCCCAACCTGCTGACGTTTCTCGGTGCGCTCGCGGCGCTCGCCGCCGCGACCCTGATGTCGTACGGTCAGCATGGCGCGATGCTGGCGGCAGCGGTGCTTATCGCGGTCGCGTATCTGTTCGACTGCATGGACGGTGAAGTTGCGCGAGCCGGCAGCCGCGCGTCCGCGCTCGGCGGGCAGCTCGATCAGCTTTCGAATTGGGTGACGCTCGTCGCACTGCAGATCGGGCTGGCACTCGGTGCCTCCGTGCAGTCCGGCAACCCGTCGATGGCGACATGGGGAATGTTTGCCGTGGCCGGCTGGTGCACGTTTTATTACCTCTACCTGCAACTCGCGAGCTGGGTGCCAGCCGACGGCCGATTTGCGCTGCTGCGCAAGTTGTCGCGCATTCTCTTCGCGACGATGCCGCTCGACGAGAATCTCGTGCTGCTTGCGGCGATCACGGGCCACGCGAAAATCGGCATCGTGGTATCGGCGATGCTGTCGCTGACGCTGTCGGCGGTAGTTTGCGCGACCTTCATTGCAGGCATGATCGCATCGACGCGCGAGACGCCCCAGGCGGATGCAGCATCAGCGGCTCCCCCCTCCTGACGTGGCAATCCGGGCGGCAGAAGGGATTTCCGGGAGCGGCATCGACGTGGCAGGTTCAACGGACATGACTACCCGCATCTTGTGCCTGCTACCCGTTCGCAACGGCGCGGAGCACCTGCAGGCCTACTTAGATAACGTTAGACTCTTCGCATCCGGCATCGTCGCGCTGAACGATGGAAGTACGGACCAGGCGCTCGACCTGCTGAGCAGGGAGGCACTTCCAGACGCATCGCCCCGGATGTGCGCCGGTCGCGCGCCCGCCGTTTCCTCGCTATCGACAGCGTGAGCGAGGCTCGCAACCGATCCGCGGCGCGCAAAG
>NZ_LOSU01000075.1:0-646 GCF_001522185.1 Burkholderia sp. RF2-non_BP3
GATGGAATGGTAGGCCGTTGCCCTTCCTTGCCCAGGCCAATCAACCCAGAAAAATCCGGGGACTCATGCACCACTCCCGCTACACCATGCGCGCCCGCCTGCGCACGCAGGCCGTGCTGTACGGCATGCTGGGCGGCTCACTCGGCACGGTCGCCCTGTCGACGTTCACGCACTTGAAAGCCGGGCACCTCACGGCCGCAGCCGGCCTGGCCATCGCGGGCTTCGTGGCCGGATGGGTCTGTCGTCGCTCACCGGCCACACCGGACCCGGGTAACCGTCACGCCGTCTCCGACGATCTGCACGAGCTCGAGCAGCGTGTCCCCCGACGCGCCGTGGTAGCCGTCGTCATCGCTTGCCTGGCAACCGACCTGCTGGGTGCCGGAATCGGCAACCTGGCGCCGCTCGCCGCTGACATCCAGACCGTCTATCGGCTGCTCAGCGGCCCATCCGACGGGCCCGACACGTCGTCGACGTCTCGCTGCGGCCCCGGCGATGCACGTCAGGCCCCCTCGGCCGCCCGTCCGGTGCATCACGACGCTCGGCCGACCGCGATCCCCCTGTAGCACGCGCTTTGCGCGCCGCGGATCGGTTGCGAGCCTCGCTCACGCTGTCGATAGCGAGGAAACGGCGGGCGCGCGACCGGCGC
>NZ_LOSU01000076.1:0-179153 GCF_001522185.1 Burkholderia sp. RF2-non_BP3
TGAACCGTCTTTTTCAGCCCGTCAACAACTTTCTGAACTGCTTCGTTGCGACGACCGGGGTTCAACTTCGTGTGCGCTGGGGTTCTACCACCGCCCTCGACCGCACCGCTTCCCTTCTTCCTCCGCGCTGCGTTTCCGTTAGCGCGAAAGAGGCGTGATTCTAAGCAGCCCCCAGCGATCGCGCAAGGGTTTGGTGGATTTTTCTTCATCCTCGCCGATTCTGCCTTCCGGCCATGCCGGAGCACGAGACCGCTTATGGTGCAAAGAACGGACTAGAATGTGAGGTTCTTCGCCCCTTTCTATACGTATTTAATATGCGCCAGCGAATCGCCAAACGCCTCCCCCCCGACGCCGACAAACTGGTCGGCCTGTCGCTTGCGCTCTTCGCCTCGGGCAGCCGCATCGAGGATCGCTTCTGGGAAGCGAAGCTCGATGCGCTACTCGCCAAGATCGTTCGCAACGGCAACCAGACCACGCTCGACGCGGCACTCGACCATCTGCAGCAGAACCACCCTGATGCCTATGGCGCGCTCGCCGACATGGCCGAGACGCATAGTGAATCGATGGTGATCGAGCACGACGGCCAACCGTACGATGCGCTGCTGGTCGCCGTTCCCGTTCTTGCCTGGACGCGCTACATGATTCCGTCGGGCCCGCTGAAAGGCGACGTCGCCGACGCACTGCGCACGCACCTGCAAGCGCACGTGCTCGCCACCGGCACGCTGGTCGGCCTGGCCCCGTTCCTGTACAGCATCGACCAACTGCCGCGCCACCACGTCGAGACCTATCGGCTCGCCCAGCAGCTCGCGCACGCGGCGCTCGGCCAGCACGCCGCCAAGCTCAGCTTCGGCGACTTGCCCGAAACCTCGCCGATCCTGGCAGACCCACGCTTCCTCCTCGCCGTCGTCGCCGCGCCAGCCGGCGCACCGCTGTTCCGCTGGCAGGAAGAAGAGCACGGCAATCGGATCGAACGCGGCCAGTGTCTCGAGCAATGGACCGCGCAAGGCGGTCCGAACCTGTCGATTGCCCTCCCCGGCTGCGAGTTCGAATGCCTGCTCCCGGACGCATACTATTCGGCCTGCCGTGATGCGGACGAGCGCATCCGTCCGCACACGGTCCGAACGGCAATCCGTTATCTTTTCGACACACTTGGTACGGCACCGCAAGAGCTGCGCGCCGTGGTCGCAGGCTTCGGCGAGCGACGGATCGACGAGTATCGCGTCGGCTTCACGCGACGCGCCAGCAACGACGTGATCTATGGCGTCGTGTGGCCGCTCTACGGCCGCGAAAACGGCGACGTGTCGATCGACAGCGCGACGCTCGAAGGCGAAGCACCGATCGAAGGGCCGCTCGAGGAGATAGTGAGTCTGCTGAAGGAATGCGGCGTAACCGACGTCCGCCGGCACGCGGGCCGCTTCGAGCCGGAATATTGCGACGACTGCGGCGTGCCGCTCTATGCGGATCCGCTCGGCGAAATCGTCCACGCGGAAATGCCAGAAGACGCATCGCCCGCCCAACCGCACTTTCACTGATCGTACATCGCAGGCCCGCAGTGCCTGCCCGACGAAGCCGCTCCCGGTTCCAGCCGGAGCGGCTTTTTTCTCGTCCGCATTTCCGTCATTCGAAATTTCAGATTTCTCCTAAGCCTTTCAGCCAAGCAGACTTCGTGTAAGGTTTTTGTCATCATCGGACCCAACGCATGCCAACGGCAGCTCAATGACTCACCTTACGGAGGTTGAATATGCGGTTCCTGGTGCTGAACTCAGACGCCGAAAGGCGTGACGGACTGAAGGCCCTGCTGCGACAGATCGACCGTCACGCCAGCATCAACGATGCGCCCGATGGCTTCCAGGCGCGCCGGCTGCTGCGCACTCAGCGCTTCGACCTCGTTGTTATCGACTGGCTGGACGTCGGCCGCCTCTGCGAACTCCAGGCGCTCTGCAGCGCCTGCTCGCCGACGCCCGTCGCGGTGCTGATCGACGAATCCACGCCGGAAGCCATCCAGCGCTTCTACAACTATGGCGTCGCGGGTGTGATCCCGCACTCCACACGGCCGCACCTGATCGTGCGGGCGCTCGAAATGGTTCTGCTGGGCGGCCATTACATCCCGCCCATCGCACTCAGCCTGCTGCCCTCCACTGCCGCGGTACGCCACGACGCCCATTTCCAGACGCTCGCCGGATCGCTGCCGCGCCGCCCGCCAAGTGGCCTCCTGTCGCCCAGACAGGCGCAGATCATGCGGTTCGTCCATATGGGCAGCACCAACAAGATGATCGCTCGCACGCTCGGCATCAGTGAAGGCACCGTAAAGATCCACCTCGCCAGCATCTTCCAGCAGTTGGGCGCGGCAAACCGCGCCGCCGCAGTCGCGATCTACAACGGGTGGCTGTCGCCGCATCTCGAGGTGTTGCTGGCGAACCGCGATCGTGCAAGCAAGCCCGTCATCGGCGAACGCGGCCGGGTTCCGCTGCGCATGCAACGGAACGACCGTCCATACCCGCTGCCCGCCGCGAACACCGATACCCGGGACCTGCCGCTCGCGGCCGAACCGCCAGCTCGGTTTCGGCGGGAGCGCTGATCGGACAGTATCGATATTGCGACGGTCGACATGTGCGGATTCCCACCTTCGATGCTCAACGAGTAATATGGACGCATGGGTTTTCTTTTCACACCGCTTCCGCTCTGGGTTGGCATCGGTGGCTGGATCGCCGCCGTGGCATTGCTCGCGCTCGCGCTCTGGAATCGTCCCTTCGTCCGTCTCCAGGACGCAACGCTCCAGCACGTGTGGCTCGCGCTCGTCACCGCGATCACGGTGCTCTGGGCCTCGAATGCGTGGCTCGAGGACGGCATCGTCATGCACCTGCTCGGCGCGACGCTGCTCGTCACGCTGTTCGACTGGACGCTTGCGCTGATCGCGATGGGTGCCGTCACAGCCGTCGCCGCTATCGTGTTCGATGCGCCGTGGCAAGGCATCGGCGTGACCTATCTGATCTACGGTGCGCTACCGGTCGCCGTGTCCGCGTTGCTGCAACGCGCCGCGATCGCGTGGCTCCCGCACAATCTCGCGTCGTTCATCACCGGTCAGGGATTCCTGTCACCGGCCATCGCGATCGTCGCAGTCGCAGCGGCCGCAGCCGGCGTCCAGCTCGCTCTCGCGGACGGCGTGCCCGTCGTCATTCCCGCAGGCTATCTGCTGAACACTGCGCTCCTCGCGCTCGGCGAAGCGTGGTTCACCGGCATGGCCACCGCGCTCATCGCCGTCTATCGTCCGGCGTGGGTCACGACGTTCGACGTTCGGCGCTATCGCCTCGGCGGTCCGCGCGCCTGAACGTGCCGGTCCGGTGCGATCGGCGCGCGTGACGATCCGCTTCCGCAGCGCGGGAGAGTGCGACATCTACTGCCGCACAACTTTTTTACGCTAAGATTGAACTCCTGATCTTCATCGGACATCTATACGTGCCCGATGTCTCATTCGCTCCTCACCAATAACCAGATGGACAGCTCACCTGCCTCGCTCCGGATCTTCCGGGCGTTCGGCAAGCTGGCAGCCTGTGTCGCGGGCCTGTCGCTTGCGCTTCCGGCACCGGTATTCGCCGACCTCCTCGACCAGCGCTCCGAACTGATCAACAAATTCGTCAACGAGATGCATGCCGATCCGATCGTCGCCGATTGTGCGGCGCACGGCAGCTTCATCGCCAGCACATCGACGGCCTTCGACCGCGTCGACTTCGCGCCGAACGCGTTCGAAAGCGGCAACGCGACGATCACGCCGTGGAACGATTCGTTCGATCAGGGCAAGCAGCGCGTGAAGGTCGACAACATCGTCACCGTGGACGGCCTCGGTGTCCACAGCGACGGCAGCGACCCGACACCGCTGAAATTCCGCTGCGGCTATGTCGGCCAGCAAATGCTGGCGTTCAGCTGGAACGATCCGGTGCCGCCACTGAAGCCGCGTGTCGAACGCCCGTCGTCGTCGACGAAGAAGTTCAAGGGCAAGTCGCACCGCGGCAAGGTCAAAGCCAAGGCATCCGGCCGCACCGGTAAGAAAGCCGTCGCAACGCAGAAATCAAGCGGCCAGAAGAAAGCCGTGAAGAAGAAAACCGCGAAGAAGTCCTGATCCGACGGAGCGGCAACGACAGAAGCAAAAAAGCCGGCGCATCGCACGATGCGCCGGCTTTTTCATATCGACGACGGTACGTTTACGCGAACGTCTCGACGTGCACCAGGATTGCCGCCAGCATCGCCGCGCCAAGCGCGGCGCTCCGCTCGCCGTTCCAGCCGACCCGCTCGTCCGGAAGGTTCGCATTGTCCTTGAACGGCATCTCGAGCGTCAGTGACAAGCAGCCGAACTGATGGCCGATGTACTTCGACGCAAGCTTGAGCGCGTCTTCCTTGTACTTGCTCGCCGCATAACCGTGCTCGGTCTGGAAATCCGGGCTCGCGATCTTGAACGCATCGATGAATGCGGTTTGCTCCTTGCCCTGCTGCTCCGTGAAGCTCGGCAGCATTTCCGAACCCGCGACGAACACGTACGGCAGATCCTCGTCACCGTGAATGTCGAAGAACATGTCGCAGCCGATCGAATGGATCGCATCGCGCACGGCCAGCACTTCGGGGCTGCGCTCGGCATCGGGCGCCATCCACTCGCGGTTCAGGTTCGCGCCCGCCGCGTTGGTGCGCAGGTTGCCGTGCACGCTGCCGTCCGGATTCATGTTCGGGACGATGTAGAACGTCGCGCGGTCGTACAGCTTGCGCGCCACCGGATCGCCCGCCCAGTCGCCCCACCCGGCCAGCCGCTTGACGAGCCCTTCGACGAACCACTCGGCCATCGTCTCGCCCGGATGCTGGCGCGCGATGATCCACACCTTCTTCTTCGGTGCGCCGTCGACCTCCGGCGTACCGAGCGTCAGCAGCGACATCGGACGGCCTTCAACCGTTCGGCCGAGCTCGACGACGCTCGCCTGCGGCAATTGCTGGACCGCGCCAAGGAACGCGGCATGCCGCTCTTCCGAGTACGGCTCGAAATACGCGTAGTAGATGCTGTCGAACTCGGGCGTGTGGTCGATGGTCATCGTCTTGCCGTCGAACGTCGTCGGCACGCGGAACCAGTCGACCCGGTCGTAGCTCGCGACCGCGCTGTAGTTACGCCATCCTGACGGATACGCGCATTCGGCCGCATTCTCGAACGACATCACGCACCGCTCACCGCGTGCGCCCGTCAAACGGAAGTAGAACCATTGGGCGAATTCCGAGCGGTTGTCGCCGCGTACGCGCAGCCGGATCGCGCCGGGGCTGTCGCACGACACGACGTCGATGGCGCCCGCGTCGAAATTGCTGGTGATCGAAAGGGTCATCTATCTCTCCAGTGTCGACCGGAACCGGCGGTTTGCCGCGCGTCCGGCCTCATGCATGCGCCGGCCGTCTCGTGAACGGCCGGCTTGGTCACTCGCCGATTCGCCGGCGATATACGTAAGTCGAATCGTTCGACGCAGCGGCGTCGAACGCGTAGTCTTCCACCGCGAAATCCTTCAGCGCCGCCGGTTCGGAGATGCGGTTCTCGACGATGTAGCGCGCCATCAGGCCACGGGCGCGCTTCGCATGGAAGCTGATAATCTTGTAGCGGCCACCCTTCCAGTCCTCGAACACCGGCGTGACGATCGGCGCGGCCAGCAGTTTCGGCTTGACCGACTTGAAGTACTCGGTCGACGCGCAGTTGACCAGCACCCGCGCCGCGCCGCTGCGCGTCTCGAGCTGCTCGTTCAGCGCCCGCGTGATCCGGTCGCCCCAGAACGCATACAGATCCTTGCCGCGCGCGTTCGCGAAACGGGTACCCATCTCGAGCCGGTACGGCTGCAGCAGGTCGAGCGGTCGCAGCAGCCCGTACAGGCCCGACAGCACGCGCACGTGCTGCTGCGCATAGTCCAGATCGGCGGCCGACAGCGATTTGGCATCGAACCCTTCGTACACGTCGCCGTTGAACGCGAGCACCGCCTGCTTCGCGTTGGCCGTCGTGAAGGTCGGCGACCAGTCCGCATAGCGCTGGAAGTTCAGCCGCGCGAGCGGGTCGGAGATGTCCATCAGCGTCGAGATGTCCTGCGGCGACAACTTGCGCAGGCCGTCGATCAGTTCCGACGCATCGTCGACGAATGCAGGCTTCGTGTAAGACGGGACGTGGGCGGGCGTATCGTAGTCGAGGGATTTGGCTGGGGAGAGAACGATTATCATAGAGGCTCGCTGGCACGCCGTGCCTTGCGGTCAGACGAAAACCACCGATTGTAACGAATGACCCGCTCTCTCGCCCCGCATGCCGCACATCGCGTCGTGCTCGACTCGAACGTCTGGATCGACATACTCGTATTCGACGACCCTGCCACACGCCCGATCCGGGCGGCGCTCGAACGCGGCACGCTGGCCGCCGTAATCGACGGCCGCTGCCTGAACGAACTCGAGCTCGTGCTCGACTACCCGCAGTTTCAGGCGCGCGCGATCAACAAGGCCGAAGCGCTCGCGACGGTCGCCCGCTTGGCGAGCCTCGTCGAGCCGCCGCCCGTCGACGCCGACGCGCCGCCCCTGCCGAAGTGCAAGGACCGCGACGACCAGAAATTTCTCGAGCTCGCGCGCGCCGCGCAGGCCGACTGGCTCGTGTCGAAGGACCGTGCGCTGCTCAAGCTCGCGAAGCGCACCGCGCGCGACTTCGGCTTCCGGATCGCGCAGCCCGCGCCGTTCACCGAAGCCTGCGCGCTCGATGCCGCATTGGCCACCACTCCCACGCCGGCCTGACGGGCCCGGCGCCACCCGCTTGCGACCGTATCGATGAACGCTCCTTCCGACATGCCTACGACTCCCGTTTTCCCCTCGCGCCTGCCGAACGTCGGCACGACGATCTTCACGGTCATGAGCGCGCTCGCCGCCGAGAAAGGCGCCGTGAACCTCGGCCAGGGCTTCCCGGATTTCGACTGCGACCCGCGCATCGTCGACGCGGTCGCGGCCGCGATGCGCAACGGTCACAACCAGTATCCGCCGATGGCCGGCGTCGCGCCGTTGCGCGACGCGATCGCCGACAAGATCGCGCAGGTCTACGGCCGGCGCTACGATCCGGCCACCGAGATCACGGTCACGGCCGGCGCGACGCAGGCCCTGCTGACGGCGATCCTGTGCGCGGTCCATCCGGGTGACGAGGTGATCGTCGTCGAACCGACCTACGACAGCTATCTGCCGTCGATCGAGCTTGCCGGCGGCAAGCCCGTGTTCGTCACGCTGGAAGCGCCCGACTATGCGATCCCGTTCGATCGCCTGGCCGCCGCGATCACGCCGAAAACGCGGATGATCATGATCAACACGCCGCACAACCCGACCGGCACCGTGTGGCGCGAGGCCGACATGCGCAAGCTCGAGGAGATCGTGCGCGGCACCAACGTGCTGATCCTGTCGGATGAAGTGTACGAACACATGGTCTACGACGGTGCGCGGCATGAAAGCGTCGCGCGCTACCCGGAACTGGCCGCGCGCAGCTTCATCGTGTCGAGCTTCGGGAAGACCTACCATGTGACGGGCTGGAAGGTCGGCTATGTCGCGGCGCCTGCCGCGCTGACCGCGGAGTTCCGCAAGGTCCATCAATTCAACGTGTTCACGGTGAACACGCCGATGCAGATCGGGCTTGCCGACTACCTGCGCGATCCGGCACCGTACCTGACGCTGCCCGACTTTTACCAGAAGAAGCGCGACTTCTTCCGCGCCGGCCTCGAGCGCACGCGCTTCAAGCTGCTGCCGTGCCCCGGCACGTACTTCCAGTGCGTCGACTATTCGGCGATCAGCGACCTGTCCGAAGCGGAATTCTCGAAGTGGCTCACGTCGGAGATCGGCGTGGCGGCGATTCCCGTGTCGGCGTTCTATCACGAGCCGCACGAATCGGGCGTCGTGCGCTTCTGCTTCGCAAAACAGGAGAGCACGCTCGCATCCGCACTCGAACGGCTCGCACGCCTGTAAGTCCTGCATGGGCGGCCGGGCACGGTACGACGCCGCGCCCGCCGCGCTTACGAACGCGCGGCGCTCGTCGCCTCGACATAGGCCTTGCGATCGGCCGCCACGCGCTGCGCGACCGGCCGCTCACCGACCAGCTTCGCGTGCGCCTTCCAGTCGATGCCGGCATCGAGCAGGAAATCGCGGCCGAAGATGGCCTTCGTCGCCATTCCGATCACCGGCAGATGGATCGCCGCGGCAATGTCCGCCAGCGTGAACGTGTCGCCGAGCACGTAGGGCGAAAACTGCGTCATCCGCTTGAATGCATCGATCGCGCGCGGCAGGCGCTTCTCGACGTGCGCCTTCATCCCGTCGCTGACCTTGCCGCCGAAAAAGGCTTCCGTATAAACCTCGCGCGCGGTCCATTCGAGATACAACTCGAGCGTCTCGACGAGTTCGCGCACCTTCGCGGCCGCGAACGGTCCGGCCGGGAAAATGGCCTTGTCGGGATAACGCGCCGCCAGATACTCGATGATCACCTGCGATTCGAACAGCGCGCCCTCTTCCGTCTTCAAGAACGGAATCTTGCCGAGCGGCGAATCGGCGAGCAGTGCCGGATCGCTGATCGGCAGACTGCATGCCGATTCCTCGAACGGGATGTCATGTTCGAGCAGGACGAACTTCACCTTGTTGTAATAGTTGGACAACGGAATACCGCACAGCTGTAGCATCGGAGTCTCCTTCGTTGCTGAAGCGCGCCGCGGCGATGCCGGCGGCATCGGGATACGTCGCGCTGAAAAGCACGTTCGTGCTAGTCTAAAGCAGTTTCGCGTCCGTCAAGACAACAATACATCCGCTGCGGCATCACCCTCACGGGTATGCGCATGCGCCCGCGCAACATGCGGCGCCGCAGCTTCGCCATCCGATGGAGACACCTTCGCATGAGTGCTGAACTGCTGGCCTCGCGTCCACCCGAGAGCGAATCGACGCTCGTCCTCACGCTGTCCAATCCCGGCGCACGCAACGCGCTGCATCCCGACATGTATGCGGCCGGCGTCGAGGCGCTCGCCACCGCCGAGCGCGACCCCGCCATTCGCGCGGTCGTGCTCACCGGTGCCGATCGTTTCTTTTGCGCGGGCGGCAACCTGAACCGCCTGCTCGACAACCGCTCGAAGGATCCGTCCTATCAGGCCGACAGCATCGATCAGCTCGCCGCGTGGATCACGGCGATCCGCGCAACGAGCAAGCCCGTGATCGCGGCAGTCGAAGGCGCGGCGGCCGGCGCGGGCTTTTCGCTCGCGCTCGCATGCGACCTGATCGTTGCCGCGCACGACGCGAAGTTCGTGATGTCGTACGCACGCGTCGGCCTCACGCCCGACGGCGGCGGCTCGTGGTTCCTCGCGCGCGCACTGCCGCGTGCGCTCGCCGCCGAAATCCTGTTCGAGGGCAAGCCCGTCGTGGCCGACCGCCTGCATGCGCTCGGCGTCGTCAATCGGCTCGCCGTGCCCGGTGCCGCGCTGTCCGACGCGCTCGCGTGGGCCGACTCGCTTGCCGGCATCTCGCCGAACGCGCTCACGCGCATCAAGTCGCTGCTCGACGATGCGACCGCACAGCCGCTCGATGCGCATCTGGGCACCGAGCGCGATCACTTCGTCGCATCGTTGCATCATGCGGATGCATTCGAAGGCATTACCGCGTTCCTCGAGAAACGCCAGCCGCGCTACAAGCGCTGATCCGCACGCCGTCGCTGCGACGACACGCACGCGCAGGCGCGCGGCCGCACGTTTCCGTCGCCTGCAGCCCGCATCGATCCATGCTCTAATGACCGCCTGTTGCGGCGCCCCGCCGGCGCCGTTTTCGCGCATGCCATAAAGGAGTTGACGATGATCGACGTCTACAGCTGGGCGACCCCGAACGGCCACAAAATACACATCATGCTCGAGGAAACGGGCCTCGCGTATCGTGCGCATCCGGTCGATATCGGCGCGGGCGACCAGTTCAAGCCCGAATTCCTGAAGATCAGCCCGAACAACAAGATCCCCGCGATCGTCGACGCGGACGGCCCCGGCGGCAAGCCGATCTCGCTGTTCGAATCGGGCGCGATCCTCGTGTACCTGGCGGAAAAGACCGGCAAGTTTCTGCCGACCGAGCCGGCCGAGCGCTACGCGACGCTCGAATGGCTGATGTTCCAGATGGGCGGCGTCGGCCCGATGCTCGGGCAGGCGCACCACTTCCGGCTGTACGCGCCGGAGAAGATCGACTATGCGATCAATCGCTATACGAACGAAGCGAAGCGCCTGTACAACGTGATGGAAAAGCGTCTCGGCGAATCCGAATATCTCGCCGGCGACACGTACACGATCGCGGACATCGCGACGTTCCCGTGGACGCGCTCATGGCAGAACCAGGGCATCGTGCTCGACGAACTGCCGAACGTGAAGCGCTGGCACGAAACGATTGCCGCGCGTCCGGCCGTGCAGCGCGGCGTCGAAGTCCTCGCATCGCTGCGCAAGCCGCTGCAGGACGACAAGGCACGCGAAATGCTGTTCGGCGCGACGCAATACGCAAAGCACTGACGAACCACGCGCCGTGCGACGCGGCGGCATCCGTCGATGCCGCCGCGCGCATCAGAAGTAGTGCAGCGTAATGAATTCCGCCGCGCAAACGAGCAACGGCACGTCCGTACGCTCGACCTGCATCGACACCGACCACGTCACCTGCACACCGCCCCGCGCGGCCTCCGCGGCTTCCTTCACCGCGAACAGCGCGCGCACGCGTGCGCCGACCGGCACCGGCTTCAGGAACCGCACGCGGTTCAGTCCGTAGTTCACGCCCATCTTCTGCTCGAAGCGCATCGCATCGGTCATCAGCGCGGGAATCAGCGACAGCGTCAGGAATCCGTGCGCGATCGGGCCGCCGAACGGCGACTCGCGCCTCGCCCGCTCGGGATCGACGTGAATCCACTGGTGATCGCCGGTGGCGTCGGCAAAACCATCGACGCGACGCTGATCGATCTCGACCCAGCCGCTCGCGAGCGGCTCCGCGCCGACGCGCTCGTGCAGCGCTTGCGCAGACGCGATCAGCGGCAATGTCACGTCCGTCATGCGCCCGCTCCTTGCGGATGACGCAGTCCGAAGATCACCTTGGTATGCACGGTGATCACCGTGTCGCCGGCGCCGTTGACGCCGATCCACTCCGTCGACACGATGCCGCGATCGGGCTTGCTCTCCGACACGCGCTTGTCGTGGACCTTCTGGTACATCGTGATCGTGTCGCCGGCGCGCACGGGCTTGAGCCAGCGGATCGAGTCGATGCCGGGCGAGCCCATGCTGGTCGAATCCGGTCCCAGCTTCTTGATGAGCAGGCTCATGAACACCGAACACGTATGCCAGCCGCTCGCAACGAGTCCGCCGAACGGCGATGCCTTGCCAGCCTCCTCGTCGAGGTGGAACGGTTGCGGATCGTAGCGTTGCGCGAACGCCTTGATGTCATCCGATTCGAACGTATAGCGGCCGATTTCGGTCGTACTGCCGACTTCCAGATCTTCGTAGCTGATACCCACTGTCTATCTCCCATGGCGCGCTCGCGCGTCGCCGTCATGCCGCGTCGGTCTGCGCGAAATCCGGCAGGGCCGCGATGCGCGCAAGATGATGGTCGGTGTCGCCGAGTGTCGTCTCGATGATCGACAGCCGCTTGAACAGGTGCGCGGCGGCAACCTCATTGGTCACGCCCATGCCGCCGTGCAGTTGCACCGCCTGCTGGCCGACGAAGCGTGCGGCCGCGCCGACCCGCGCCTTCGCGGCCGACACCGCCTTGCGACGCGCATCGGCATCGCCGCCCGCGTAACGCACCGCGGCCAGGTAAGTCAGCGAGCGCGCCTGCTCCGCGTGAATCAGCATGTCGACCATGCGGTGCTGCAGTGCCTGGAAACGTGCAATCGGTACGCCGAACTGTTCGCGCGTCTTCGTGTATTCGACCGTCGCGCGGTTCAGCTCGTCGAGTGCGCCGACCGCTTCCGCGCAGAGCAGGAAGGTCGCGTAGTCGGCAACCTGCTCGAGTGCGGCCGCATCGCGTGCGCCGCCCGTCAGCTGCCGCGCGGGGGTGTCATGCAGCTCGATCGTCGCGGCGCGCTGGCCGTCGATCGTCCGGTAGTCGACGAGCTTCGCCCCCGCGGCATCGCGCTCGACGACGAACAGGCCGATGCTGCCGCCATCGACGCGCGCGGGCACGATCCACGCATGCGCCTGGGCGCCGTGCTGAACGACCGACTTGGTGCCGGTCAGCCGATACGTGCCGCCGTGATCGCGCGCGTGCGTATCGAGTTCGTACAGGTCGTAGCGTGCCCGTGGTTCGTGGAATGCAACGGCCAGGCGCTTCTGCCCTTGCGCGACCGCTTCCAGCAGCGCGGCATCGTCGCCCGTGCCGGACCCGGCGACGCGCAGCGCCTCGATGCCGACCGCCGTCGCCCAGTACGGCTCGACCACGAGTGCACGGCCGAGTTCCCGCATCGCGACCAGCATGTCGACCGGCCCGCCGCCGAAGCCGCCCTGTGCATCCGGCACGGGCAGCGCGGTCAGGCCCAGCTCCGCGAATGCGCTCCATTGCGCGTCCGACACGCCGGCATCGCTTCGCACGATGGCCTGGCGCGCGTCGAAACCGTATTGCTCGCCGAGATAACGGCGCAGCGCGTCGGCAAACTGTTGCTGCTCATCGGTAAAGCTGAAATCCATGGTTGTCTCCGTTCCCTGATCACAGCCCCAGGATCATCTGCGCGATGATGTTCTTCTGAATCTCGTTCGAACCGCCGTAGATCGACGTCTTCCGGTAATTGAAGTAGTAGGCGGCGAGCGGCGCGGCATCGTCATCGCCCGCGCTGCTGTGTTCGCGTTCGCCCTCGAGGAACGGGACGTCGAACGGCGCGGCGAGCGGGCCGATCGCCTCGAACATCAGCTCGGTAAGCGCCTGCTGCACCTCGGTGCCCTTGATCTTCAACATCGATGCCTCGGGGCCCGGCCCCTTGCCGCTCGTCTCGCGGCTCACGACCCGCAGCACCGTCACCTCGAGCGCCATCAGTTCGACTTCGAGCGCCGCGACCTTCGCGGCAAACACCGGATCGGCGAGCAGCGGCTTGCCGTTCTTGCGCTGGTTCGACGCCACGCGTTTCAGGAATGCGAGCTCGCGCTTCGACGCGCCGACGCGTGCGATGCCGGTGCGCTCGTGACCCAACAGGTATTTCGCGTAAGTCCAGCCGCGGTTTTCATCGCCGACGAGATTCTCGACGGGCACCTTCACGTCCTCGAAGAACACCTCGTTGACTTCGTGATCCTCATCGAGCGTGATGATCGGGCGCACCGTGATGCCGGGCGTCTTCATGTCGATCAGCAGGAACGAGATGCCCTCCTGCTTCTTCGCCGCCGGATCGGTGCGCACGAGACAAAACATCATGTCCGCGTACTGGCCCAGCGTCGTCCATGTCTTCTGGCCGTTGACGACGTAGTGGTCGCCGTGACGTTCGGCGCGCGTGCGCAGCGATGCGAGATCCGACCCGGAGCCCGGCTCCGAATAGCCCTGGCACCACCAGTCGGTGCCGTCCAGAATACGCGGCAGATAGCGGCGCTTCTGCGCTTCGCTGCCGTATTTCATCAGCACCGGCGCGACCATCGATACGCCGAACGGCAGCACGGTCGGCGCGCCGATGCGTGCGCACTCCTCATCCCAGATGTGGCGCTGCGTCGCGTTCCAGTCCGGACCGCCGTATTCGGCCGGCCATGCGGGCGCGGACCAGCCGCGCTGGCCGAGAATCCGGTGCCAGCTCGCGAAATCCTCGCGGTCGAGTCGTTTGTGATCGAGTACCTTGGCGCGCAGTGCATGAGGCAGGTTGGCCTCGAGCCAGGCGCGGACGTCGACGCGGAACGCGTCGTCGGCGGGGGAATAATCCAGATCCATGCGCAGTGTCTCCTGACCGCGGCCGTCCGGCCCGGCAAGGACACACTGCGTACGTCATTGCAGCGGTTCTTTCAGCGCGGCAGGAATCGGCAGCGGCATCACGTCGATGCCTTCTTCGACCAAGGATTGCGCATCCTCCGGCGTCGTGACGCCACGAATGCTGCGCGCCGGCGCCTCGTTGTAATGAATGCGCCGCGCTTCCTCGGCGAAGCGCTCGCCCACGTTCTCGGTCTTCTCCAGCACCTCGCGCAGCGCGCGCATCACCTGCGCCTGCAGCGCGCGCGGATCGGCCGGCTGTGCCTGCGTCGCGCCCGACAAGTTCAGGCGCGGCGCCGACGGCATCCGGTTGATCTCGGTCGTCCCGCACACCGGACATTCGACCAGCTTGCGGGACAACTGCGCTTCGAACTCATCGGCGGAAGCGAACCAGCCTTCGAACCGATGACCGTGCGGGCACTGTAAATCGAGGACCTTCATGCTGAATCAGGGCGTGTGGCGAGTGTAGCGCAAAACGCGCTTTTGTGAACGATCGTGCTAAACCAGGATCGCGCGGCCGGACAGCGGCCGCGTCACAGGATTGTAACGCGGCGCCCCACCCGCCGCTGACGCGCCGTCAGGGCTTCTCGACCGGGCCGAGCGGCCACGCGCCGGACAGGACCTTGTCGAGCCACATCGTGCCGATGATTGTCTTCACGTCGGTGATCTGGCCGGTGCGCACCCACTCCTGCAGGTCGGGCAGCGTCGCCGTGAAGGTTTCGAGGAATTCGCCTTCGTCGAGCTTGCGCTCGCCGGCCGTCAGGCCGCGCGCGAGATACAGGTCGATGAATTCGGTCGAATAGGAAATGATCGGATGAATCCGGGCCAGGAACACATATTCGCGTGCCGTGTAGCCGGTTTCCTCGCGCAGTTCGCGTACCGCGCAAGCAAGCGCGCCCTCGTTCGGATCAAGTTTGCCGGCGGGGAATTCGGCCATGACCTTGCCGATCGGATAGCGATACTGGCTTTCCATCAGCACGCGGCCGTCGTCGAACAGCGGGATCACCATCACCGCGCCGGGGTGCTGGACGTATTCGCGCGTGGCCTGCTTGCCGTCGGGCAAACGAACGGTATCGCGCTTCAGCTTGAGGAACGAGCCGTCGAAAATCGCCTCGCTCTCGAGGCAGGTTTCGGTCAGTGCGGCGTCGTGATTGGGTAGTTCGGCCATCGGCGGGCTCCGGAGGAATGAGCACGCGACGGCCGAAGCCGTCAGCGTCGTTTGACGAGATACTGGAACGTGAAGCCGGGAAACGCGAACACAACGAAGAGACTGAACGTGATCGCGTAGAACTGCCAGCCCTGTTCGAAGCGGTTGCCGGCGCGCGACTCGAGCCAGAAGCCGAGCGCACCGACGACGAAATACAGCACGATCAGCTCGCCGATCCGAACCCACGCGTTCTTCTTCGTCGCACCGATCGGGACGACGGCGAAGAGGCGTTGGTTCAGGAACGGCACGTTGGCGCATACGAGCGCCAACAGCACGATGAACCAGCCAGCTGCCGACATTACAGCGGCAGCGTGTGACGGATCGCCTGCAGGCAGGCCGTCAGCAGCGGGCTCGGGATCAAGCCGAGCACCACGACCGCAATACCGTTCAGCACGAGGATCGTGCGCTTGCAGAAATCGCCGGTGACCGGGGTCGCGTCCTGCGGTGCATCGAAGTACATCAGCTTGACGATGCGCAGGTAGTAGAACGCACCGAACAGCGACGTGATCACAGCCAGCACGGCCAGCCACGTGAGACCCGCGTTGACGGTCGCCTCGAGCACCGCGAGCTTCGCGTAGAAGCCGACGGTCGGCGGGATACCGGCCAGCGAGAACATCATGACCATCATCACGAACGCGAACACCGGGCTGCGCTTGTTGAGGCCCTTGAAGTCGTCGATCGTTTCCGCTTCGAAATCGCGGCGTGCGAGCAGCATCACCACGCCGAACGAGCCGAGCGTCGTGATCAGGTAGACGATCGCATAGAACATCGCCGAGCTGTACGCGTTCGCCGGTGCGGTCGCGTCGCCCTTCACGATGCCGGCGAGCAGGCCGAGCAGCACGAAGCCCATGTTCGAGATCGCCGAGTACGCGAGCATCCGCTTGATGTTGCGCTGGACGATACCGGTGATGTTACCGACGATCAGCGACAGCGCCGCGAGGATCACGAGCGCGGTCTGCCAGTTCTGTGCGAGCGGCAGCAGGCCCATCACCAGGAAACGCAGGCCCCACGCGAACGCGGCAACCTTCGGGCCGCCGCCGACGAACAGCGTCATCGCGGTCGGTGCGCCCTGGTAGACGTCCGGCACCCACATGTGGAACGGCACGGCGCCGAGCTTGAACGCGATACCGGCGACGATGAAGACCACGCCGAACATCAGCACGGCCGCGTCGGTGTTGCCGCCGACCGCCTTGTACACCTCGCCCAGCTCGAGCGAGCCGGTCGCGCCGTAGAGCATCGAAATGCCGTACAGCACGAAGCCCGACGCGAGCGCGCCCAGCACGTAGTACTTCATCGCGGCTTCGCTCGACTGCGCGGCATCGCGGCGCAGCGCGATGACGGCGTACAGCGACAGCGACATCAGTTCGAGGCCGAGGTACAGCGTCAGGAAGTTGTTGCCCGACACCATCACCAGCTGACCGAGCAGCGAGAACATGCCCAGCAGGAACACGTCGCCGCGGAACATGTCACGGTCTTCGAGGTACTTGCGCGAATAGACGAGCGAGACCGCGAAGCCGAGCGACACGACGGCCTTCATCATGCTCGCGAACGAGTCGACGACGACCATCCGCGAGAAGAAGTAATACTGCTGCGGGTCCAGCGCCTGCACCGCGAACCACACGCCGGCGACGACCGACGAAACCACCGCGATCAGATAGGTCAGGCGGCGGCCAGCGGCACCGGTAAAGGTGTCGTTCAGCCATGCGACGACGATGGCGACCATCACCAGCGCGTCAGGCAACAGGACATTCATAGGTGCGTTCATGATCTTGATTTCCTCCGCTCGCGATTACTGGGCCAGCGGCAGCTTCGACTGCGCGACGTGGGAGAGGAGGTTTTCCACGGAAACGTGCATCACGTCGGTGAAAGGCTTCGGATACAGACCCATCAGCAGCGTGAACGCGGCGAGCACGGCCAGCATCACGAATTCGCGACGGCCGATGTCCTTCAGCTTGGCAACGTGATCGTTCGCGACCGCGCCGAAGTACACGCGCTTGTACATCCACAGCGTGTAGGCGGCGCCGAGGATCAGCGTGAATGCCGCGCCGAATGCGATCCAGAAGTTGTACTGGACAGCAGCGAGAATCACCATGAACTCGCCGACGAAACCCGAGGTGCCCGGCAGACCGCAGTTGGCCATCGAGAACAGCATCGCGAATGCCGCGAACTTCGGCATCACGTTCACGACGCCGCCGTAATCGGCGATCTGACGCGAGTGCACGCGGTCGTACAGCACGCCGATGCACAGGAACATCGCGCCCGACACGAAGCCGTGCGAGATCATCTGGACGATCGCGCCTTCGACACCGAGCTGGTTGAAGATGAAGAAGCCGAGCGTGACGAAGCCCATGTGCGCGATCGACGAATACGCGACCAGCTTCTTCATGTCGGCCTGCACCATCGCGACGAGGCCGATGTAGATCACCGCGATCAGCGACAGCGTGATCACGACAGGTGCCAGGAAGTGGCTTGCGTCAGGCGTGATCGGCAGCGAGAAACGCAGGAAACCGTACGCACCGAGCTTCAGCATGATCGCCGCCAGCACGACCGAGCCGCCCGTCGGCGCTTCCACGTGCGCGTCCGGCAGCCAAGTGTGCACCGGCCACATCGGCACCTTCACCGCGAACGCGAGGAAGAATGCAATGAACAGCAGGATCTGCGGCGTCATTGCGATCTTGGCGTTCTGCCACGTCGCGAGGTCGAACGAATGCGTCTGCGTGTACAGGTAGATCAGCGCGACCAGCATCAGCAGCGAGCCGGCCAGCGTGTACAGGAAGAACTTGAACGCCGCGTACACGCGGTTCGGGCCGCCCCACACACCGATGATGATGTACATCGGGATCAGGGTCGCCTCGAAGAACACGTAGAACAGCAGGCCGTCGGCCGCCGAGAACACGCCGATCATGATCCCGGACAGGATCAGGAAGGCCGCGAGATACTGCGCGACGTTCTCGGTGATCACTTCCCACGCGGCGATCACGACGATCACCGTGATCAGCGCGGTCAGCACGACGAACCACATCGAGATGCCGTCGACGCCGAGGTGGTACGAGATGTCGAAGCGTTCGATCCAGGTCGACTGCTCGACGAACTGCAGCGCAGCCGTGCTCGAGTCGAAGCCCGTGATCAACGGAATCGTGACCGCGAGACCGAGCAGCGAACCGATCAGCGCGACCCAGCGGGCCGTCCCCGGATTTTTGTCGTTACCCACCGCGAGCACGAGGAGGCCGAAAACGATCGGCAGCCAGATCGCGGTACTGAGAATCGGAAAAGCGTGCATTAGTGTTGTCCCCCCGCCTTATTTGCCGCCGAGCGTTACAAACAGGGTCAGGAGCCCCAGCATGCCGATGATCATGGCGAACGCGTAGTGATAGATGTAACCGGATTGGAGGAAGCGGATCACGCCAGCGAACCAGCCGATGAACCGCGCGCTGCCGTTGACGAGACCGTCGATCACGACGACGTCGCCTTCCTTCCACAGGCCGCGGCCGATCGCCACCGAACCACGGGCGAACACCACTTCGTTGATCTTGTCCATGTAGTACTTGTTGTCCAGCAGCGTGTAGATCGGACCGAACGCGCGGCGGATCGACGCCGGCAGCTCCGGACGCTTCAGGTACAGGAACCACGCGACGACGACACCGGCGAGCGCCAGCCACACCGGCAGGCCCGACACCGAGTGCAGACCCATGCCCACCCAGCCGTGGAACTCTTCGGCCATCTCGGCCAGTGCCGGATGGTTTTCGCCGATGAAGATCACCTTGTCGAACGCGACGCCGTGCTGGAAGAAGTCGCCGAACAGCATCGGGCCGATCGCGATCGCACCGATGATCACCGACGGAATTGCCAGCAGGACCAGCGGCACCCACACGACCCACGGGGTCTCGTGCGGCTCGTGCGCGTGGTCGTCATGACCGTGGCCATGGCCGTGATCGTCATGGCCGTGCGCGGCCGCCATGCCCATCGGCGATTCCGGATGCTTCGGCTTGCGGAAGCGCTCTTCGCCGTGGAACACCAGGAAGTACATGCGGAACGAGTACAGCGCCGTGACGAACACGCTCGCGACGACCGCGAAGTACGCGAAGCCAGAACCCGGCAGATGCGACAGCTTCACCGCGTCGATGATCGAGTCCTTCGAGTAGAAGCCCGAGAAGAACGGCGTACCGATCAGCGCCAGCGAACCGACGAGCGACGTGATCCACGTGATCGGCATGTACTTGCGCAGGCCGCCCATGTTGCGCATGTCCTGGTCGTGGTGCATGCCCATGATCACCGAACCGGCGCCGAGGAACAGCAGCGCCTTGAAGAACGCGTGCGTCATCAGGTGGAACACGGCGACCGGGTAAGCGGACACGCCGAGCGCGACGGTCATGTAGCCGAGCTGCGACAGCGTCGAGTACGCGACGACACGCTTGATGTCGTTCTGGACGATCCCGAGGAAGCCCATGAACAGTGCCGTGATCGCACCGATCACCGTGATGAACGACAGCGCGGTATCCGACAGTTCGAACAGCGGCGACATGCGCGACACCATGAAGATGCCGGCCGTCACCATCGTCGCCGCGTGAATCAGCGCGGAGATCGGGGTCGGGCCTTCCATCGAGTCGGGCAGCCACACGTGCAGCGGGAACTGCGCCGATTTACCCATCGCGCCGATGAACAGGCAGATACAGGCGACGGTCAGCAGGCCCCAGTCGGTGCCCGGGAAGTGCAGGCTTGCGAGCTCGGCGCGCTTCGCGAACACTTCGCCGTAGTTCATCGAACCCGCGAACGCCAGCAGCAGGCCGATGCCCAGCAGGAAGCCGAAGTCGCCCACGCGGTTCACGAGGAACGCCTTCATGTTCGCGTAGATCGCACTCTCACGCGTGAAGTAGAAGCCGATCAGCAGGTACGACACCAGACCCACCGCTTCCCAGCCGAAGAACAGCTGCAGGAAGTTGTTGCTCATCACGAGCATCAGCATCGAGAACGTGAACAGAGAGATGTACGAGAAGAAGCGCTGGTAGCCGTCTTCTTCCGACATGTAGCCGATCGTGTACACGTGCACCATCAGCGAGACGAAGGTCACGACGACCATCATCATCGCGGTCAGCGAATCGACGAGGAAGCCGACTTCGAGTTTCAGCGAGCCGACGTTCATCCATTCGTAGACGGTCGCGTTGAAGCTCGCGCCGCCCATCACGTCGAGGAAGACTTTCGCCGACAGGAGGAACGCGATCAATACGCCGAGGATCGTGATCCGGTGTGCGCCCTTGCGCCCCACTGCGTTCCCGAACAGCCCCGCAATCAGCGAGCCGGCCAGCGGAGCGAGCGGAATCGCCAGCAGCAGGTTTTCATTGAGTGTCGTTGACATAACAGCGTTGCCTGAAATTAACCTTTGAGCTGATCGAGATCCTCGACATTGATCGTGTCGAGCTTACGGAACAGGGTCACCAGAATCGCGAGACCGATCGCGGCTTCCGCTGCGGCGACGGTCAGCACGAAGAACACGAAGATCTGGCCGTGCACGTCGCCGAGGTAGTGCGAAAACGCGACGAAGTTGGTGTTCACCGCCAGCAGCATCAGTTCGATCGCCATCAGGATGATGATGATGTTGCGGCGGTTCAGGAAGATCCCGACGATCGCGATCGCAAAGAGGATCGCGCCGAGCACGAGGTAATGAGCAAGAGTCAGCATGGTTTTCTTTTCCTCCGCTTAGCCGTTGGTGCTCGTACCGGCTTCGCTCTGCGCCGTTTCCGGCTGCGGCTTGTCCGCTTCCATCTTCACGAGGCGCACGCGGTCATTGCGGCGCACCTTGACCTGATCCGACACGCGCTGGCGCTTGCTGTCCTTGCCCTTGCGCTCGGTCAGCCCGATCGCGGCGATGATCGCGACCAGCAGCACCAGGCCGGCGATTTCAAACGCGAAGATGTAGTCGGTGTAGATCACCTTGCCGATCAGGCGCGTGTTCGACCAGTCGGCCATCGCGCCCGTCGCCATTGCGTGCACCGTGTGCGTGTCGCCGTAGCCGCGCCACAGGATCAGCGCGGTCTCGACCACGATGATCGCGCCGACGACGGTCGCCATCGGTACGAAGCGCTTGAAGTCGCGGCGCAGGTAATCGATGTTGATGTCCAGCATCATCACGACGAACAGGAACAGCACCATCACGGCGCCCACGTACACCAGCACCAGCAGGATCGCGAGGAACTCCGCTTCCAGCAGCATCCAGATCGCGGCGGCGTTGAAGAACGCCAGCACAAGGAAAAGCGCAGACGCCACCGGGTTGCGCGAAGTGATCACCTTCAGCCCTGATACCACCAGGAGCAGCGCGAAGATGTAGAACAGTACGGTCGTGAATTCCATGATTACCGGTTCATCGTTAGGCCATAGTCAGGCGCGGCTTGCGGGACACTCTCGCGTGCCGCACCCGTCGCGGCGGCTCGGCCCGTTCATGCCGGGCCGGCACTGCAAACACAATCAACGATACGGCGCGTCGGCGGCCTTCGCCGCAGCGATGTCCTTCTCGTAGCGATCGCCCACCGCGAGCAGCATTTCCTTCGTGAAATACAGGTCGCCGCGCTTTTCGCCGTGATACTCGAGGATCTGCGTCTCGACGATCGAATCGACCGGGCAGCTTTCCTCGCAGAAACCACAGAAGATGCACTTCGTCAGGTCGATGTCGTAGCGCGTCGTGCGGCGCGTGTTGTCCGCGCGCGTTTCCGACTCGATCGTGATCGCCATCGCGGGGCACACGGCCTCGCAGAGCTTGCACGCGATGCAGCGCTCTTCGCCGTTTTCATAGCGGCGCAGCGCATGCAGCCCGCGGAAACGCGGCGAAATCGGGGTCTTCTCTTCCGGGAACTGCACGGTGAACTTGCGCCGGAACGTGTAACGACCGGTCAGCGCGAGCCCCTTCAGCAGCTCCGTCAGGAAGAAGGTCTTAAAGAAGTGTTGGATTGCCGTCATGATTTCGTCCGATCTTTACTTCACCCAGATGTTGAGCGGCGACATCATCCAGAAGCCGACCACGACCACCCAGATCACCGTGACGGGCAGGAACACCTTCCAGCCCAGACGCATGATCTGGTCGTAACGGTAGCGCGGGAACGTCGCGCGCACCCAGATGAACACCGACAGCAGCGCGAATACCTTCAGCACCAGCCAGAAGATGCCCGGAATGAACGACAGGAATTCGAATGGTGCGTCCCAGCCGCCGAGGAACAGCGTCGCGGCCAGCGCCGAGATCACGATCATGTTGATGTACTCGGCGAGGAAGAACAGCGCGAACGCCATGCCCGAGTAATCGATCATGTGACCCGCGACGATCTCCGACTCCCCTTCCACCACGTCGAACGGGTGACGGTTCGTTTCGGCGATGCCGGACACGAAGTAGACGACGAACGCCGGCAGCAGCGGCAGCCAGTTCCACGACAGGAAGTTCACGCCGTGGCCGGCGAAGAAGCCGTGCTGTTGCGAGCCGACGATTTCCGACAGGTTCAGGCTGCCGGCCGTCATCAGCACGAGCACCAGCGCGAAGCCCATCGAGATTTCGTACGACACCATCTGCGCCGCGGCGCGCATCGCACCGAGGAATGCATACTTCGAGTTCGACGCCCAGCCGGCGAGAATCACCGCGTACACGCCGATCGACGAGATCGCCATCGCATACAGCAGGCCCGCGTTCACGTTCGCGAGCACGGCCTCGGCCTGGAACGGGATCACCGCCCACACGGCAAACGCCGGCACGACGGTCATGACCGGCGCGATCAGGTACAGCCAACGGCTGGCGGCGCTCGGCTGAATCACTTCCTTCAGCAGCAGCTTCAGCACGTCGGCGATCGGCTGCAGCAGGCCGCCGGGGCCGACGCGGTTCGGGCCGAGACGCACGTGCATCCAGCCGATCAGCTTGCGTTCCCACAGAATCAGGTACGCGACGCACAGCAGGATCACGACGGCGACGACGAGGATGCGCACGACGGCCCACACCGTCGGCCACGCGACGCCGAGAAGCTGGGCTCCGCCCGCGTTGATCGTATCGAACAAGCTCATTTACGCCTTCTCCACCACCAGTTCACCGGACAGGCTGCCGAGCGCTGCGCCGGCAGGCGTCGCCGCCGACACGCGAACGACCGTCTCCGCAAGATTCGCGTCGCGCACGGCCGGCAACTGCACCGCGCGCTCGCCCTGGCGCACGCGCACCGCGTCGCCTTCCTTCAAGCCCAGCTTGTCGAACAGCGCGGCCGGCAGGGCTGCGGCGTTCGCCATCTTCGCGGCGGCCGTCAGGTGCAGCGCGCCGGCGCGGCGCACGAGTGCGTCGGCATGATAGATCGGCACGTCGGCGAGGCGCTCGAAGCCGCCGTTCGCGGCAGCTGCCGCGACGCGTGCCGGCGCGACCGACGCCTGGTTCGACAGACGCTTCGCGACGCCTGCGTCGCCGAGCGCCGCGAGACGCACTTCTTCCGCCGTTTCGTATTCGAAGTTCGGCAGACCGAGCAGGCTGCCGAGCACGCGCAGCACCTTCCACGCCGGACGCGTATCGCCGAGCGGACGCACGACGCCGTTGAAGCTCTGCACCGAGCCTTCCGCGTTCACGTACGTGCCTGCCGTTTCCGTGAATGGCGCGATCGGCAGCAGCACGTCGGCGTAATCGAGGCCGTGCTTGAACGGCGACATCACGACGACCATTTCGGCCTGGTTCAGCGCGGCAAGTGCCTGCGCCGGATCGGCCGTGTCGAATTCCGGTTCGACGTTCAGCAGCACGTAGCCCTTGCGCGGCTGCGCGAACGCTTCGCGTGCGTTCAGGCCGCCCTCGCCCGGCAGTGCGCCGACGACGTGCGCGCCGACCGTGTTCGCCGCTTCCGTCAGGAAACCGAACGTGGCGCCGGTGTTGTCGGCGATCCACTGTGCAACGGCGTGCAGCTTCGCGAATTGCGGGTGACGGACGGCCGCATTGCCGAGCAGCACCGCGCGGCGCTCGCCGTTCGCGAGCGACTGGGCGACTGCTTGTGCTGCCGGCGATGCGGTGACGCCCGCCAGCGCGTCCGGCAGCGCGACGCCGCGCAGTTGCGCGACGGTGGCGGCGATGCCGGCCAGCTCGTCGAGCCATGCCGACGGCGCGGCGACGATGCGCTTCGCGGTCGGGATCAGCGAGTCGTCGGCGGTCGCGTGCAGGAAGTGCAGCTTCGCGCCGTTCTTCGCGGCCTGGCGCAGGCGCGCGGCGAACAGCGGGTGGTCGCGGCGCAGGAACGAACCGACGACGAACGCGGCATCCACGCTCGACAGATCGGCGATCGGCATGCCGAGCCACGGTGCGCCCTGGACCGGCGCCGAGAAATCTTGCTGACGCAGACGGAAGTCGACGTTCGGCGTTTTCAGTTCGCTGGCGAGCTGCTTCACGAGGAACAGCTCTTCAGCGGTGCTGTGCGCGCTCGCGAGCATCGCCAGCGCGTTCGCGCCGTGATCCGCGGCGATGCCCTTCAGACCCTTCGCGACATATTCGAGCGCGGTCTGCCAGTCGGTCTCGATCCACTGGCCGCCCTGCTTCAGCATCGGCTTCGTCAGGCGCTCTTCACTGTTCAGGCCTTCGTACGAGAAACGATCCTTGTCCGAGATCCAGCATTCGTTGATCGCTTCGTTCTCGAACGGCAGCACGCGCATCACGCGGTTGTTCTTCACCTGCACGACGAGGTTCGCGCCGACCGAATCGTGCGGGCTCACCGACTTGCGGCGCGACAGTTCCCACGTACGGGCGCTGTAGCGGAACGGCTTGCTGGTCAGCGCGCCGACCGGGCACAGGTCGATCATGTTGCCCGACAGTTCGGAGTCGACCGTCTTGCCGACGAACGTCGTGATTTCCGAGTGCTCGCCGCGACCCAGCATGCCGAGCTCCATCACGCCGGCGATTTCCTGGCCGAAGCGGACGCAGCGCGTGCAGTGGATGCAGCGCGACATTTCTTCCATCGAGATCAGCGGGCCCACGTTCTTGTGGAACACCACGCGCTTTTCTTCCGAGTAGCGCGACGACGACTTGCCGTAGCCGACCGCCAGATCCTGCAGCTGGCATTCGCCGCCCTGATCGCAGATCGGGCAGTCGAGCGGGTGGTTGATGAGGAGGAATTCCATCACCGACTGCTGCGCCTTCACGGCCTTGTCGGACTGCGTGCGCACGATCATGCCGGCCGACACGGGCGTCGCGCAGGCAGGCACGGCCTTCGGCATCTTCTCGACTTCGACGAGACACATCCGGCAGTTGGCCGCGACCGACAGTTTCTTGTGATAGCAGAAGTGAGGAATGTACGTATCCGCCTTGTGCGCAGCCTGGATCACCATGCTGCCTTCGGGCACCTCGACCTTCTTGCCGTCTATTTCAAGTTCAACCATGATGGTGAATGGTCCTTAACCTATTTCCGCCCGTTCGCGCCTTCGCCCGACCGTGCGCTCAAATTCCGCAACCGGTGCTTCACTTCAGGCTGCCGCCGCGTGCGCGTGGCCGCCGACCATGCAGTGCTTGTGCTCGACGTGGTACGCGAATTCGTCCCAGTAATGCTTGAGCATCCCGCGTACCGGCATCGCCGCCGCATCGCCGAGCGCGCAGATCGTGCGGCCCATGATGTTCTCGGCAACCGAGTTCAGCAGGTCCAGATCTTCCTGGCGACCTTCGCCGTGCTCGATACGATTCACGACGCGATACAGCCAGCCGGTGCCTTCACGGCACGGCGTGCACTGACCGCACGATTCCTCGTAGTAGAAGTACGACAGGCGCAGCAGCGAACGCACCATGCAGCGCGTCTCGTCCATCACGATCACCGCGCCGGAGCCGAGCATCGAGCCCGCCTTCGCGATCGAGTCGTAATCGAGATCGGTCTGCATCATGATGTCGCCCGGGATCACCGGTGCCGACGAACCGCCCGGAATCACGGCCTTGATCTTGCGACCGCCGCGCATCCCGCCGGCGAGCTCCATCAGCGTCGCGAACGGCGTGCCGAGCGGCACTTCATAGTTGCCCGGACGCTCGACGTCGCCCGACACCGAGAAGATCTTCGTGCCGCCGTTGTTCGGCTTGCCGATCTCGAGGTAATTCTGCGGCCCGATGGACAGCAGGAACGGCACCGCGGCAAACGTCTCGGTGTTGTTGATCGTGGTCGGCTTGCCGTACACGCCGAAGCTCGCCGGGAACGGCGGCTTGAAGCGCGGCTGACCCTTCTTGCCTTCGAGCGACTCGAGCAGCGCCGTTTCCTCGCCGCAGATGTACGCGCCGTAACCGTGGTGCGCGTGCAGCTGGAACGAGAATTCCGAGCCCATGATGTTGTCGCCGAGGAAACCCGCGGCACGCGCTTCATCGAGCGCGGCCTCGAAGCGTCGATACACTTCGAAGATTTCGCCGTGGATGTAGTTGTAGCCGACGGTGATGCCCATCGCGTACGCGCCGATGGCCATGCCTTCGATCAGTGCGTGCGGGTTCCAGCGCAGGATGTCGCGATCCTTGAACGTGCCCGGTTCGCCTTCGTCCGAGTTGCAGACGAGGTACTTCTGCCCCGGGAACTGGCGCGGCATGAAGCTCCACTTCAGGCCGGTCGGGAAGCCCGCACCGCCACGGCCACGCAGGCCCGACGCCTTCACGTCGGCGATCACCTGCTCCGGCGGAATCTTTTCTTCGAGGATGCGGCGCAGCTGCTTGTAGCCGCCGCGCGCAACGTAGTCTTCGAGATGCCAGTTCTCGCCGTTCAGACCAGCGAGGATCAGCGGTTTGATGTGACGGTCGTGGAGGGACGTCATTTCGAGAGCTCCTCAAGCAGCTGGTCGATCTTCTCGCGGCTCATGAAGCTGCACATTCTGTGATTGTTCACCAGCAGCACCGGCGCATCGCCGCACGAGCCCATGCATTCGCCTTCCTTCAGCGTGAACTTGCCGTCGGGCGTGGTCTCGCCGAAGCCGATGCCCAGCTTCTGTTTCAGGTAGTCGGCAGTCGCTTCCGCGCCGCCGTGCGGGCCAAGCTGGCACGGCAGGTTCGTGCAGAGCGTGATCTTGTGCTTGCCGACCGGTTTGAGCTCGTACATCGTGTAGAACGTCGCGACTTCCTGCACGGCGACGGCCGGCATGCCGAGATAGTCCGCGACGAACTGCATCAGTTCGGGCGACAGCCAGCCGTGCTCTTCCTGAGCGACGGCCAACGCCGACATCACGGCGGACTGTTTCTGATCGGCGGGATACTTCGTCAACGCTCGATCGATTTCCTTCAGGCCTTCAGCTGAGATCATTTTCAGACACGACTCTTTCAATTCCTACCGAACGAACAACCTGCCGCACTGCTGTGCAAGGACGGCAGACCTGGCGCTCACTGTTGACAGCTTGCGAAGCCGCGCCGGTTCAGCGCGCATCGCGTGTGACTTACTGCTCGCCGCCCGCTCGCGCGGGCGGCGCGACCATTAGCGATCGATTTCGCCGAACACGATGTCCTGCGTACCGATGATCGTGACGGCGTCGGCAATCATGTGACCGCGCGCCATTTCGTCGAGCGACGCGAGGTGCGCGAAGCCCGGTGCGCGGATCTTGAGGCGATACGGCTTGTTGGCACCATCCGACACGAGGTAGATGCCGAATTCGCCCTTCGGATGCTCGACAGCCGCGTACGCCTCGCCTTCCGGCACGTGAAAACCTTCGGTGAAGAGCTTGAAGTGGTGAATCAAGTCTTCCATGTTGGTCTTCATGCCGACGCGCGACGGCGGCGCAACCTTGTGATTGTCGGTCATCACCGGGCCCGGATTCTTGCGGAGCCACTCAATACACTGTTTCGCGATGCGGATCGACTGGCGCATTTCCTCGACGCGCACCAGATAGCGGTCGTAGCAATCGCCGTTCACGCCGACCGGCACGTCGAAATCCATGCGGTCGTACACTTCGTACGGCTGCTTCTTGCGCAGGTCCCACGCGATACCCGAGCCGCGCAGCATCGGGCCCGTCAGGCCCATCTGCAGCGCACGCTCCGGGCTGACGACGCCGATCCCGACCAGACGCTGTTTCCAGATCCGGTTGTCGGTCAGCAGCGTTTCGTATTCGTCGACGCACTTCGGGAAGCGCGTGAAGAAGTCGTCGATGAAGTCGAGCACCGAGCCGCTGCGCGCTTCGTTCATCTTCGCGAGCGCCTTCTCGTTGCGAATCTTCGACGCCTTGTATTGCGGCATTGCGTCAGGCAGGTCGCGGTAGACGCCGCCCGGACGGTAGTACGCCGCGTGCATCCGGGCACCGGACACCGCTTCGTACACGTCCATCAGGTCTTCGCGCTCGCGGAATGCGTACAGGAACACCGCCATCGCGCCGACGTCGAGTGCGTGCGCGCCGATCCACATCAGGTGGTTCAGCACGCGCGTGATCTCGTCGAACAGCACGCGGATGTACTGCGCGCGCTCCGGCACGTCGATGCCGAGCAGACGCTCGATCGCGAGCACGTAGCCGTGCTCGTTGACCATCATCGACACGTAGTCGAGACGGTCCATGTACGGCACGGACTGGATGAAGGTCTTGTTTTCCGCGAGCTTTTCAGTCGCGCGATGCAGCAGGCCGATGTGCGGATCGGCACGCTGAATGACTTCGCCGTCGAGTTCGAGCACGAGGCGCAGCACGCCGTGCGCTGCCGGGTGCTGCGGACCGAAGTTGAGGGTGTAGTTCTTGATTTCTGCCATGACGCCCCCTTAATGTTTCAGACCGCCATAGCGATCCTCGCGGATCACGCGCGGCGTGATTTCGCGCGGCTCGATCGTCACCGGCTGGTAGACGACCCGCTTCTCTTCCGGGTCGTAACGCATTTCGACATAGCCCGACACCGGGAAGTCCTTGCGGAACGGATGGCCGATGAAGCCGTAGTCGGTGAGGATGCGGCGCAGATCGGGGTGCCCCTCGAACACGAGGCCGTACAGGTCGAACGCTTCGCGCTCGTACCAGTTTGCGGAGGTCCAGATGTCGACGAGCGATGCGACGATCGGCAGATCGTCGTCCGGCGCGAATACGCGCAGGCGCAGGCGCCAATTGTTCGTGACCGACAGCAGCTGCGACACGGCCGCGAAACGCGGGCCGTCGTAGGCGCCGTCGCCGTAGGTCTGGTAGTCGACGCCGCAGAGGTCGATCAGTTGCTCGAAACGGAGCTTCGGATCGTCGCGCAGCATCTTTGCGACTTCGAGGTAATCACTCGCCTTCACGACGAGCGTCAGTTCACCGATCGCTTCGGTGAGGCTCACCACGCGCGCGCCGAGCGCGGCTTCGAGGTTTGCCTTGAGGGTCTCGATTTTGCTTGCCATATTGAGGGGACGCTCGGGGCTTTATTGACGGGCGATGGTATTGGTGCGGCGGATCTTCGCCTGAAGCTGGATCACGCCGTAGACCAGCGCCTCGGCCGTGGGCGGACAGCCCGGCACGTAGACGTCGACCGGCACGATCCGGTCGCAACCGCGGACCACCGAGTACGAGTAGTGGTAATAACCGCCACCGTTCGCGCACGACCCCATCGAGATCACCCAGCGCGGCTCGGCCATCTGGTCGTACACACGGCGCAGCGCGGGCGCCATCTTGTTGCACAGCGTGCCGGCGACGATCATCACGTCCGACTGACGCGGGCTCGGACGGAACACGACCCCGAACCGGTCCAGGTCATAGCGGGCCGCGCCCGCATGCATCATCTCGACGGCGCAACACGCGAGCCCGAACGTCATCGGCCACAGCGAGCCGGTACGCGTCCAGTTGATCAGCTTGTCAGCCGTCGTGGTGACAAACCCTTCCTTCAAGACCCCTTCGATACTCATTTGCTTTCCACTCCAGACGAGCGGCCCAGCGTGGCCGCCCATGCAAACCGGCGATTAACCCATCACTCCCAGTCGAGGCCGCCTTTCTTCCAGATATAGGCAAAGCCCAGCAGGAATTCGAGCAGAAAAATCATCATTGCGATGAAACCCGGCCAGCCGATGTCCCGGAGCGCGACGCCCCACGGAAACAGGAATGCGGTTTCGAGATCGAAGATGATGAACAGGATGGCGACGAGGTAGTACCGGACGTCGAATTTCATCCGGGCGTCTTCAAAGGCTTCGAAGCCGCACTCATACGGTGCGTTCTTCTCGACGTCCGGCTTATTGGGACCAAGGAGCTTGCCGATGCTGACCAGCGCTATACCTAAACCAGTGCCCACGAGGAGGAACAACAAGACGGGGTAATAGGCTGCGAGGTTCAAGGCAATCCTCTATCGGTTGGTTCTGAGCGTCCGGAGAATACCACTTCCGGCGGAAGGAATCATTTCGGAGTGCGTGCGATCACAAGACAATCGCAAGGCACACCCCAGAAATGAAAAATGCCAGCCACTAGAAGCGGCTGGCATTGAGTAACTTTGGTGCCGACGGCGAGACTCGAACTCGCACAGCTTTCGCCACTACCCCCTCAAGATAGCGTGTCTACCAATTTCACCACGTCGGCACTGCATGCAACTCGGGTTGTGCTGCTTGTTTCCCGCGAATCGCTTCAAGAATTAAATTCTAACCCGAGTTCCAGATTTGTTCAACGCACAAACGCAAAAAATTCGACTTTTTATTTCGGGACATCCTGACCCGGCGCGCTCGCCGCCGAACCCGCAGCAGCGGACGCGGCGACGGCCGGCGCCGACGCTGCGGGCGCCGATGCCGGCGCGGTCGCGGCGGTGCCGAGCACGCCGGCCGACGGCGTCGACTTGTACGAACCGAGGTACGTCAGCGCGAGCGTCGCGACGAAGAAGATCGTCGCGAGAATGCCCGTCGTGCGCGACAGAAAGTTGGCGGAGCCCGTTGCACCGAACAGGCTGCCCGACGCGCCGCTGCCGAATGCAGCGCCCATGTCGGCGCCCTTGCCGTGCTGCAGCAGCACGAGTCCGATCACACCGAGTGCAGACAGCACCTGCACGACAATAATCAGCGTCTTGAATAACAGCATCACATCCACCCGATTGGATCAGGCAACCGGACCAACCGGCCACCATCATGGTTCAATTCGATCCCGGACCGCTCAACGTGCGGCCCGGCAGATCGCCAGGAAATCTTCCGCCTTCAGCGACGCGCCGCCGATCAGGCCGCCATCGATATCAGGCTGCGCGAACAGCTCTTCCGCGTTGTCCGGCTTCACGCTGCCGCCGTACAGCACCGATACGTCCGCCGCTCCCTTCGCCGCGAGACGCGCTCGCAGGAATGCGTGCACGTCCTGCGCCTGCGCCGACGTCGCGCTCTTGCCCGTGCCGATCGCCCAGACCGGCTCGTACGCGACGACGATGCGTGCGGCCTCGTCAGCCGTCAGCACGGCCAGCACGGCGTCGAGCTGCGCACCGACCACCTGCTCGGTCGCACCCGCCTCGCGCTCGTCGAGCGTTTCGCCGACGCACACGACGGGCGTGAGGCCCGCCGCAAGCGCGCGCTGCGTCTTGGCGGCGACGGTTTCGTTGCGCTCGCCGTGGTACGCGCGACGTTCCGAATGACCGACGATCGCATACTGCGCGCCGAACTCCGCCACCATCGCGGCCGCCACTTCACCGGTGAACGCGCCCTGCTCGTGCGCGGACACGTCCTGCGCGCCGAACGCGACACGGCCGCCGGCGAGCTGCGCCTGAACCTGCGCGAGATACGGGAACGGCACGCACACGCCGATCGACGTCTCGGCCGCCACCGCGCCCGCGCCCTGCACCACTTCGTTCAGCAATGCCTGGTTGCCGGCCAGCCGGCCGTGCATCTTCCAGTTGCCGATCACTCGCTTCGTTCGTTGTTTCGACATCGTGTCTGTCTCGTCACTATCTTGTCATTAACGCACCGGAAACCGGCCCGTCAGGTTGGATCTGGCGAAGCAAACCCACGATTTTACTGCGCGCGGCTTGAACCGGTCAAACCGCGCATGTCAAGCCCGCCGCATGGGCCGTCATGCGTTCGCGCCCCAATCAAGCACGATCTTGCCGATGTGCTCGCCGCTTTCCATCAGCGCATGCGCCTGCGCGGCCTCCCCAGCCGGCAGCACGCGGTAGATGACGGGCTTGATGCGACCGTCCGCAAGCATCGGCCAGACGCGCGCCTTCAGCTGCGCGGCGATGCGCGCCTTGAATTCGACCGGACGCGGACGCAGCGTCGAGCCCGTCACCGTCAGCCGGCGGCGCAGGATTTCATTCAGGTTGACCTCGGCTTTCGCGCCGCCGAGCAACGCGATCAGCACGAGGCGGCCGCCATCCGCAAGCGCGGACAGTTCGCGCGGCACGTACGAGCCCGCGACCATGTCGAGGATCACGTCGACGCCGCGATCGTGCGTCAGCGACTTGACGACCTCGACGAAGTCCTCGGTCTTGTAGTTGATCGCACGCTCGGCGCCGAGCGCCTCGCATGCGCGGCATTTGTCGGCATTCCCGGCCGTCGCGAACACGCGAAAGCCGAGCGCGTGCGCGATCTGGATCGCCGTCACGCCGATCCCGCTCGAACCGCCCTGCACGAGCAGCGTTTCCTGCTCGCCGCCCTCGCCCGCGCCGAGCAGCGCACGGTCGAACACGTTGCTCCACACCGTGAAGAAGGTTTCGGGCAGCGATGCGGCCTCGATGTCGGTCAGCCCGTCGGGCACCGGCAGGCATTGCGGCAGCGGCGCAACCGCATATTCGGCGTAGCCGCCGCCCGCAAGCAGCGCGCAGACGCGATCGCCCAGCTTCAGGCCGAACGGGTTCAGCGCCGCATCCGACAGGTCGCCGCCGACGATCTCGCCCGCGACCTCGAGGCCCGGCAGATCCGACGCCCCCGGCGGCGGCGCATACGCGCCCTTGCGCTGGAATACGTCCGGCCGGTTCACGCCGGAAGCCGTCACCTTGATCAACACTTCGCCGCGCTTCGGTTCGGGGCGCGCACGCTCCGCCAGCTTCAGCACGTCGGGGGCGCCGAATTCGGTGATTTCGATGGCTTTCATGGTGGTCGCTCCAGGATCAATCGGGGGCGCACCCGTGCGCGGCACGGGCGCCTCGCCGGCGCTGCTGCGCCGCACAACGATGCTACAGAAAAAACGGCCGGCACGCTTTCGCACTGCCGGCCGTTCTCACGCCTGTCCGCTTACTGCTGCGGCGGCGTATCCGACTGCGACGCTGCCGCTGCTTCGTTCAGCAGCGCCTTCGCCGACAGACGCACGCGACCCTTCTCGTCCGTCTGGATCACCTTGACCTTCACCTGCTGACCTTCCTTCAGGTAGTCGTTGATGTCCTTCACGCGCTCGTTGACGATTTCCGAGATGTGCAGCAGGCCGTCCTTGCCCGGCAGCAGGTTCACGATCGCGCCGAAATCGAGCAGCTTGAGCACCGTGCCTTCGTACACCTGGCCGACTTCGATCTCGGCCGTGATTTGCTCGATGCGCTTCTTCGCTTCGGCCATGCCTTCGCTGTTCGTGCTCGCGATCGTCACGACGCCGTCATCCGAGATGTCGATGGTCGTGCCGGTTTCTTCCGTCAGCGCACGGATCACCGAACCGCCCTTGCCGATCACGTCGCGGATCTTTTCCGGGTTGATCTTGATCGTGATCATGCGCGGCGCGAATTCCGACAGTTGCGTGTTCGCACCCGAGACCGCCGACGTCATCTTGCCGAGGATGTGCATGCGGCCTTCCTTCGCCTGCGCGAGCGCGACCTGCATGATTTCCTTCGTGATGCCCTGGATCTTGATGTCCATCTGCAGCGCCGTCACGCCTTGCTCCGTGCCGGCTACCTTGAAGTCCATGTCGCCGAGGTGATCCTCGTCGCCGAGGATGTCGGTCAGCACCGCGAACTTGTTGCCTTCGAGGATCAGGCCCATCGCGATACCCGCGACGTGCGCCTTCATCGGCACGCCGGCGTCCATCAGCGCGAGGCAGCCGCCGCACACCGACGCCATCGACGACGAACCGTTCGATTCGGTGATTTCCGACACGACGCGAATCGAGTAGCCGAATTCGTCGGCGCTCGGCAGGCACTTGACCAGCGCGCGCTTCGCGAGACGGCCGTGGCCGATTTCACGACGCTTCGGCGAGCCGACGCGACCCGTTTCGCCGGTCGCGAACGGGGGCATGTTGTAGTGGAGCATGAAGCGCTCGCGGTATTCGCCTTCGAGCGCGTCGATGATCTGCTCGTCACCCTTCGTGCCGAGCGTCGCGACGACGAGCGCCTGCGTTTCGCCACGCGTGAACAGCGCCGAACCGTGGGTGCGCGGCAGCACGCCGGTACGGATCTCGATCGGACGCACGGTGCGCGTGTCGCGACCGTCGATGCGCGGCTCGCCGTTCAGGATCTGCGAACGGACGATCTTCGCTTCGATGTCGAACAGGATGTTGCCGACGGTAGCCTTGTCGGCCGCGACCGTGCCGGCCGCCAGCGCGTCTTCCTCGAGCTTCGCCGAGGTCGCCGCGTAGACTTCCTTCAGCTTCGTCGAACGCGCTTGCTTGTCGCGCAGCTGGTAAGCGGCGAGCAGGTCGCCGTGCGCCAGTTCCGTCACGCGCGCGATCAGAGCCTCGTTCTTCGGTGCCGGCTGCCAGTCCCACTCGGGCTTGCCACCTTCGCGCACGAGTTCGTGGATCGCATCGATCGCCGTCTGCATCTGCTCGTGGCCGAACACGACCGCGCCCAGCATCACGTCTTCCGGCAGCTGGTCGGCTTCCGATTCGACCATCAGCACCGCACGCTCCGTACCGGCGACGACGAGGTCGAGGCTCGATGCCTTGATCTGGTCACGCGTCGGGTTCAGCACGTATGCGTTGTCGATGTACGCGACGCGCGCGGCACCGACCGGACCGTTGAACGGCAGGCCCGACACGGCGAGCGCAGCCGATGCACCGATCAGCGCGGGAATGTCCGCCGGGATTTCCGGGTTCACGGACAGTACGTGGATCACGACCTGCACTTCGTTGTAGAAGCCTTCCGGGAACAGCGGGCGCAGCGGACGGTCGATCAGGCGCGACGTCAGCGTCTCGTGTTCCGACGGACGGCCTTCGCGACGGAAGAAGCCGCCCGGGATCTTGCCGGCCGAGTAGGTCTTTTCGAGGTAGTCGACGGTCAGCGGGAAGAAATCCTGGCCCGGCTTCGCCGACTTCGCGCCGACGACGGTTGCCAGCACGACGGTGTCTTCCACGTCGACGATCACGGCACCGCTCGCCTGGCGAGCGACTTCACCGGTTTCGAGGCGCACCTTGTGCTGGCCCCACTGGAATTCCTTCACGACCTTGTTGAACATGGACATGGTTGCTCCTTTGAATTCATTCATTTCATTCGCCGCCCGGGCCATCCCGTGCGGCGGCGTCCCGACCGAATCACCCGGAGCAAGGTGTGTTTTTTATGCCATTCCAGCGCGGCGCTCGTCGAGCGGCGCGCTGGAATGACACAAATCCCGACCCCGGTATCAGCCGTTCCGGCAGCCGGCACTCACGTGCCGGACAACCCGCGGTGCGCGTGACGCTACGCACCGCGCAAAAACAAAATGCCTGTATCAGCGGACTGACACAGGCATCTTGCTGGCGGCAATCGCCTCGATTACTTACGCAGACCCAGCTTCTCGATCAGTGCGCGGTAACGGTCGGCATCCTTGCCCTTGAGGTAGTCGAGCAGCTTGCGGCGGCGGCTCACCATGCGCAGCAGGCCGCGGCGGCTGTGGTGATCCTTCGCGTGGGTCTTGAAGTGACCCGTCAGTTCGACGATACGTGCGGTCAGCAGTGCGACCTGGACTTCGGGCGAGCCCGTGTCGTTGGTACCGCGGGCGAACTGAGCAACGACTTCCGACTTCTTGATATCTGCAACAGACATGTGATTTCCTTTGTTTCCTACTTGCCAACTGAACAGGCGGACACGGAAGAATGGCCGTGCCGTGACTTACAACCGGCGGGCATTGTAGCACAACTGCACGCCGTTCCTACCGCCCCCTGTCACGGGCGCGTCATCGAGCAGGTCGACGGCGCCTGGGTGCGCTGCGCAGGCACCGCGAGGATCGTCCGGAAGCCATACCCCGAGCCCTCGTTGTCGAAGCGCACGCCGGGCGCGCCGGCCTTGTCCATTTCCATCACGTAAAGGGGCTGGATCAACTGATGATCCTGCGCGCGCATCGTGGACGCGTGGAAGCCGTCGTCGAACGACAGCCCCTCCAGCGCACGCGCCACCGCCACGGGGTCGGTCGAGCCGGCCCGAGTCATCGCCGCCGCGAGCATCTCGATCATCAGGCTCATGCGTCGCACCGGGTAGTCATCCTGAGCGGCGGGAAAACGGGTCCGGAACGCGCGGTAAAACGCGTCCGACTTCGCGCCGCCTGCGTTCGGATGCCAGTCTGCAACGGCCACTACCCGCCCGACGCCCGCATCGCCCAGCGCGGCGGGCGCGCCCAGGCTATTGCCGTAGAACGTATAGAACTTCGCGTTCAGCCCCTGCTCGCGTGCCGCCTTCACGAGCAGCGTGAGGTCGTTGCCCCAGTTGCCGGTCACGACCGCGTCCGCACCGCTCGCCCGGATCTTCGCGATATAAGGCGAGAAATCCTTGATGCGGCCGATCGGATGGAATTCGTCGCCGGCAATCGTCACGTCGGGACGCCGCTCGGCCAGCGCCTGCCGGGCCAGACCGCTGACGTCGTGACCGAAGCTGTAGTCCTGGTTCAGCAGGTAGACCTTGCGCAGCGCGCGGTCGCGCGCCATCACGTCGGCCAGCGCGGCCATCCGCATCCCCGCGTGCGCGTCGAAGCGGAAATGCCAGAAGCTGCAGCGCGCACCGGTCAGCGCCGGATCGTCGGCCGAATAGTTGAGGAACAGCATCCGGCTGTCCGGATTGCGCGTGTTCAGCTTGTCGAGCGCCGCGACGAGCGCGGCAGCGACTGCCGAGCTGTTGCCCTGCGCAACGAAGCCGATGTGCCGGTCCGCCGCCGCGCGCAACTGCACGAGCGCCTCCTCCGGGCTGCCCTTGCTGTCGAGCACGACGAGTTCGAGCGGGTGCGCGCCATCGCGCAGTTTCACGCCGCCCGCCGCATTGACCTGTTCGATGCCGAAGCGGAGGTTGCGCTCGACCGCCGTGCCCGCGTTCGCAAACGGGCCCGACATTCCTTCTATCAGCGCGATCCGCACCGGCTCGCCTGCCGCGAACGCGCACGACGCCAGCGTCCACCCCGCGCTCAACGCGAGCGCGCATCGTTTCCACAGCTGCATCGGCTCCCTGCCCTTCAATCTGTCCGAGAAGCGCGGATCATAGGCCGCGGGCACTGCCGGCCGCAAGCGCGGCGCGAGGCGACGCCCCGACGACGCGCCTGCCGCGATCCGCACCGATTTTTTCGGCATGATGCGCCGGCGCGCGCCGTCCGTGATACAACTGAACAGTTAGAAAGCCCTGGAGAATCCCATGCCCATTCGCCTTCCCGTGCGCCTGCCGGCGCTGGTCGCCTGCGCGGCGGCGCTGCTTGCCGGTTGTGCACAGCCGTGGCAGCAATATCAGGCCGGCCAGGACGAGTCGGCGATCGTCGCGCGCATGGGCCCGCCGCGCGAGATCTACGATCTGCCCGGCGGCGGCAAGCGTCTGATGTGGCCGACCCAGCCGATGGGCGAAATCACCGTCGCGGCCGACGTCGACGCGGCCCACCGGATCGTCAACGTCCGTCAGGTGCTGCAGCCGAGCGAATTCTATCGCGCGGAAATCGGCAAGTGGACCAAGACCGACGTGCTCGTCAATTTCGGCCGCCCGGTCGAAACGTCCTACTTCCCACTGATGAAGCGCGAGGTGTGGACCTACCGCTATCTCGAAGACAACGTCTGGTACATGATGTACAGCTTCTACTTCGACCCGCAAGGCATTCTGCGCACCACGCAAAAAACGCCGGACCCGCTGCACGACCCCGACCGTCGCAACCTGTTCTGATCGGATCGATTGCGCATTTACGCGCAATTTTCACAATGGCCATTCACGAATTATTGCGTGAGTGGCCATTTCATTTTTTCCGTCATATTCGATTAATTTCCAATTCGACGCGGCAATCCTTTCCGACCGAAGCTGTGCTGACCGCATTATGCGAAGCCCCGTGCCATGGGCGCCAGCGGGAAACAGGCATGCACGATACATGTCATGCGTTGGATTGGTGCATTCGATGCACCTCCCCAGATCCAGTTGAAACAATTTGTATCATTGGCACCGGACGTTAGGGCATACCCCTAATATCGGACGAAATTGAACCTTTCAATCTAGAAAGCATCATATTGCTCCACTTCGTCCGGTATCTGCTTGCCCTTATCACAAAGGAGTCCTCATGAATCGCCCCAAGAGCATGCTGGTTGCCAACATCGCCTGGGCCCGCGAAACGCACGAACACACGCCCGGCTTCTTCGATGCGCTCGCGCGCGGCCAGAACCCTCGGGTGCTGTGGATCGGCTGCGCCGACAGCCGGGTGCCCGCCGAAACCATCACGCACTGCGTGCCCGGCGAGCTGTTCGTCCATCGCAACATCGCGAACCTGTTCCATCCCGACGACGACAATTCGGCGAGCGTGCTCGAGTACGCCGTGCGCGTGCTCGAAGTCGACCACGTGATCGTGTGCGGCCACTACGGATGCGGCGGCGTGCGCGCGTCGCTGCTGCCGCCGCCCGCCGACCTGCCGCACGTCGCGCGCCGAATCGCGCCGCTGTGCGCGCTCGCACGGCGCCATCGCGACACGCTCGACGGACTCGACGACACGGCGGCGGCCGACCGCCTGGCCGAGCTCAACGTGCTCGAACAAGTGCGGCTGCTGCGCGCGTCGCCGATCGTGCATGGCCGGCAGCGGCCGCCCCTCGTTCACGGCTGGATCTTTTCACTCGCGGACGGCCGCCTGAAGGAACTCGACTCCGGCTACACGGCACCACCGGCCGAAGCCGACCCGGAGCATGCCGCCATGGCCGCCGCGCTCGGCTGATCCGCCTCCCCCTACGCCAATGAAATCACCCCAACCATGAAACTGAACGAGCGCCTGTCCACCCTGCCGCGCGACATCGTCGCCGGCATCGTCGTTTTCCTCGTCGCGCTGCCGTTGTGTCTCGGCATCGCCAATGCGTCCGGCGTCGAGCCGTTCGCCGGGCTCGTGTCCGGCATCGTCGGCGGCATCATCGTCGCGCTGTTGAGCGGCTCGTCGCTGTCGGTCAGCGGACCGGCCGCCGGCCTCGTCGTGATCGTCGTCGAAGGGATCGCGCAACTCGGCAGCTTTTCCGCGTTCCTGCTCGCGGTGCTGTTGTCCGGCGTGCTGCAGTTCGGCTTCGGCATGCTCCGCGCCGGCCGCTTCGCCGCGTACGTGCCGTCGCCCGTCATCAAGGGCATGCTCGCGGCGATCGGCCTGCTGCTGATCGTGAAGCAGATTCCGTTCGCATTCGGCATCGGCGGGCCGGCCGCGCAATCGTTTGCGTCATGGGCGAGCCTGCCGACCGCCTGGGCCGCGACGGTCATCGCACTTGTCTCGCTCGCGCTGCTGATCGCCTGGGACACACCGGCGTTCAAGCGCTTCGGCCGGGTGCGCTCGGTGCCCGCGCCGCTCGCGGTCGTCGTGTTCGGCATCGGCGCGACGCTGGTGCTCGGCGTCGTTGCGCCGTCGGTCGCGCCGGGCGCCGCGCATCGCGTCACGCTGCCGGAGCTCGAATCGTTCGCGGCGCTCGCGGCATCGCTGAAGCACGCCGAGCTCGGCCCGAACTTCGCGCAGCTCGTCAATCCGGACGTGTGGCGCGTCGCGATCACGCTCGCGGTCGTCGCGAGCCTCGAGACGCTGCTGAGCCTCGAGGCGGTCGAACAGATCGACCCGAAGCGCCGCCCGACGCAGCCGGACCGCGAATTGAAGGCCCAGGGCGTCGGCAATCTCGTCGCCGGTGCGTTCGGCGGGCTGCCGATCACGTCGGTGATCGTGCGCAGTTCGGTGAACGTGAACGCGGGTGCGCAAAGCCGGATGTCGGCGATCGTGCACGGTATCCTGCTGCTTGCCAGCGTGTTCGCGCTCACCGGGCTGATCAACCTGATCCCGCTCGCGAGCCTCGCGGCGATCCTGATCCACACCGGCTTCAAGCTCGCGAAACCGGCGCTGTTCCGCTCGGTGCTGAAGCAGGGCCCGGCCGCGTTCGTGCCGTTCGCCGCGACGATCGCGGGCGTGCTGGCGGTCGACCTGCTGTTCGGCATTGCCGTCGGCCTCGCGTGCAGCGTGCTGGCGGTCGCGGTCGCGAACCTGAAAAGCCCCGTGACGCTCGCGCAGCACGACGACCACTTCCTGCTGTCGTTCCGCAAGGACGTGTCGTTCCTCGGCAAGGTGCAGGTCAAGCATCATCTGCGGCACATTCCCGACCGCGCGGCCGTGATCATCGACGCGACACGCGCCGACTACATCGATCACGACGTGCTCGAACTGCTCGACACGTTCGTCGCCGATGCGCCGCGGCGCGGGATCGCGGTCGAATTCCGCCGCCGCAGCCCGGCGCCTCGCGCGGCCGCGCGCCGCTGGCTGTTCCGCGCGCCGGCGGCCGAATAAGCGACGCATGAAAAAACGCCCCGGGCGGCGCAAGGCCGCACGGGGCGTTTCGTATGCGTCGAGCGCTCGACGCGCAGCGCTTACGAGCGCTGCGGGTTGACCTTGTCGTCCTTCGAATGCAGCTTGTTCAGCGCCGAAATGTACGCCTTCGCGGACGCCGCGACGATGTCCGGATCGGTGCCGACGCCGTTGACGATCCGCCCGCTCTTCGACAGCCGGACGGTCACTTCGCCCTGCGCCTGCGTGCCGGTCGTGATCGCGTTCACCGAATACAGCAGCAGTTCGGAGCCGCTGCCGACTTCGCCCTCGATCGCGTTGAACGTCGCGTCGACCGGCCCGTTGCCGCGCGCCTCGCCGGTCACTTCCTTGCCTTCGACCGCGAACACGATCTTCGCCTGCGGCTGCTCGCCCGTCTCCGAACGCTGCGACAGCGACACGAACTTGAAGTGCTCCTGCTCCTGCGCGAGCGCCGATTCTTCGGAGACGATCGCGATGATGTCTTCGTCGAAGATCTCGGCCTTGCGATCGGCGAGGTCCTTGAAGCGCATGAACGCGGCGTTCAGTTCGGCTTCGCTGTCGAGCGACACGCCAAGTTCCTGCAGGCGCTGCTTGAACGCGTTGCGGCCCGACAGCTTGCCGAGCACGATCTTGTTCGCGGTCCAGCCCACGTCTTCCGCGCGCATGATCTCGTAGGTGTCGCGCGCCTTCAGCACGCCGTCCTGGTGGATGCCCGACGCGTGCGCGAATGCGTTCGCGCCGACCACGGCCTTGTTCGGCTGCACGACGAAACCGGTGATCTGCGACACGAGCTTCGACGTCGGCACGATCTGCGTCGTGTCGATGCCGACGTCGAGGCCGAAGTAGTCCTTGCGGGTCTTCACGGCCATCACGATTTCCTCGAGCGACGTGTTGCCCGCGCGCTCGCCGAGACCGTTGATCGTGCACTCGACCTGCCGCGCACCACCGATCTTCACGCCGGCGAGCGAGTTCGCCACCGCCATCCCGAGGTCGTTGTGGCAGTGCACGGAGAAAATCGCCTTGTCCGAGTTCGGAATGCGTTCGCGCAGCGTCTTCACGAGGTTGCCGTAGAGCTCCGGCACGCCGTAGCCGACCGTGTCGGCGATGTTGATCGTCGTCGCCCCCTCGGCGATCACGGCCTCCAGCACGCGGCACAGGAAGTCGAGATCCGAACGGCTGCCGTCTTCCGGCGAGAATTCGACGTTGTCGGTGAATTTGCGCGCGAAGCGCACCGCGAGGCGCGCCTGCTCGAACACCTGGTCCGGCGTCATCCGCAGCTTCTTCTCCATGTGCAGCGGGGACGTCGCGATGAACGTGTGGATCCGCGAGCTGTTGGCCGGCTTCAGTGCGTCGGCCGCACGCTGGATGTCCTTGTCGTTGGCACGCGCCAGCGAGCAGATCGTGCTGTCCTTCACCAGGCCGGCGATCGTGTGGATCGCGTCGAAGTCGCCGTTCGAGCTGGCCGCGAAGCCGGCCTCGATCACGTCGACCTTCATCCGCTCGAGATGCTTCGCGATGCGGACTTTCTCTTCCTTCGTCATCGACGCGCCGGGCGATTGTTCACCGTCACGCAACGTCGTATCAAAAATGATCAGCTTGTCTGTCATGGGGGCTCCAGGGCTCTTTATACGGGAATCAAACGTAATGAGATCGCGCCACCGCTGGCGACGCTCAACAACAGACGAGGCTTGACGGAGGGCGAGAACGGTCAGCGCGGCAGGCGCGCCAAAGCTAGCGCGCGTAGCGGCGCACCGGCTAGAAGGAGGGAGAGGCGGGAAAATGCAGTCATGCCGAAGACTATAGCGGCATTCCGCTGGGTGCGCAATCGGACTGCACCCGGGATGCCGGGCCGCGCCGTGCGAAAAAGGGGCAAATGAAAACGGGGGCCCGGAATCACATCCAAGGCCGCCGTTGCCGGGCAGGTTGCGCGTCAGTGATCGCGCTGCGACGAGCGCGCGGGGTTCGCCCGTCCGCGCACGGCCATGTAGGCCCAAAACACGTAGCCGGACAGCCCGTACAGCACGAACAGGCAGAACAGCATCAACGGCGGATCGGACGACACGAGCACGAACGCGACGACGACCAGCAGGATCGCCGCAAACGGCACGCGGTGCCGCACGTCCAGCGCCTTGCCGCTGTAGAACGGCGCGTTCGACACCATGGTCACGCCTGCGTAGATCGTCAGTGCGAACGCGACCCACGGCAGCCAGCCGAGCTTCATCGGCACGCGGTTGTCGGTCGCGAGCCAGACGAAACCGGCGATCAGCGCGGCCGCGGCCGGGCTCGGCAGTCCCTGGAAGAAGCGCTTGTCGACGACGCCGATGTTCGTGTTGAAGCGCGCGAGACGCAGCGCGGCGCCCGAACAGTAGACGAACGCCGCAAGCCAGCCCCAGCGGCCGAGATCCTTCAGCACCCACTCGTACATCACGAGCGCCGGCGCGACGCCGAATGACACCATGTCCGACAGGCTGTCGAACTGTTCGCCGAACGCGCTTTGCGTATGCGTCATCCGCGCGACGCGCCCGTCCATCCCGTCGAGCACCATCGCGACGAAGATCGCGATCGCGGCGATCTCGAAGCGCACGTTCATCGCCTGCACGACCGCGAAGAAGCCGCAGAACAGCGCGGCGGTCGTGAACGCGTTCGGCAGCAGGTAGATGCCGCGCGTCTTCAGGAACCGCTGGCGCGCGGCGCGGCGGCTCTCGATGGGCGCCGGGTCCTGCGCCATCACCTTGTTGCGGCGGAACGGGCGTGGCGCCTGGCCGGAGCCGTTGCGCGGACGACGCGGTTTGAATGCGGCCATCGTGCGTCCCGCCGCTTACTGTTCGAGCTCGGCGAGGATCGTCGACGACGCGTAGACCTTCTCGCCGATCGACACCTTCGCGCGGCTGCCGAGCGGCAGGTACACGTCGACGCGCGAACCGAAGCGGATGAACCCGTAGCGCTGACCGCGCGACAGCGGCTCGCCGGCACGCACGTAGCAGAGGATCCGGCGGGCGACGAGGCCGGCGATCTGCACGGCGGTGACGGTCTTGCCGCTCGCCGTCTGGATCACGACCGCATTGCGCTCGTTCTCGGTCGACGCCTTGTCGATCGCCGCGTTCAGGAACGCGCCGGGGAAGTATTCGACCTTGGTGACCGCGCCGTCGACCGGCGAACGCTGCGAATGAACGTTGAAGACATTCATGAACACGCTGATCTTCAGCGCTTCGCGATTCGCGTACGGATCCTGGGTGGTCTCGACCGCGACGATGCGGCCGTCCGCCGGGCACAGCACCGCGTTCGGCTGCGCCGGGATCGGGCGCTGCGGATCGCGGAAGAACTGGACGACGAAGACGAGCAGCAGCCAGAACGGCCATGCGAAGCCGAAGCCCCCGACGGCGTGGATCAACAACGCGATGACGGCTGCAATCGCGATGAACGGCCAGCCTTCGCGCGCGATGATCGGATGAGGATAGTTCATGGGTTCGTTCGGTGTTCGGTGAATTGGTAGGGTAGCCCCCTCTCCTTGCGGAGAAGGGGCCCCCTAGGAACCGTACGTGCGAGTTTCCCCGCATACGGCTCGAGCCTACATGTAGATCAAAGTCCGACCTGGGGTCGGACCGGCTTAGTTACCGCAATTTTACCGGCGTGCACCTGCCGGTGACAGTCGGGGTGAAGCAAAACCCGGTTGGACAGAGCATCGGTGCCGCCATTCATCCGGTATTCCAGATGATGGTCATGCCATCCCGTCTCGTCCGACAGGGCACAGCCACAGTGAGCACACAACCCGCCCTGCGACATGTACAGGCTCGCCCATTGTTTTCGGTAGCGCATGGTGTCTCCCATCCGCCCCTGCCGCAATAGCTCGCCGTACTGCTCCCACTCCGGATCAAAGGGGTTGTAGCCGCCCTTGATCTTCTTGTGCCGTTTGATTTCCGTACCACTGAGGTGGTACAGCTCATTCAGCCCCTGACTACCGTCTTCGCGAACCGCTCGGACAGCGAATACCCAGTGTCGAGTTCCAACCGTGTGGAAATATTTCTTTCTCACCCAGTCAGCCCTCTTCTTCGGGTGCCGCCTCCTCGCCCACCGCCAGAGCCTCTGAAAGACCAAAGACTCCATGCGGCTGTACGCCTGCTTTGCCACCACGGGGCGGTGATACTGCGCCCACCCTCGTAGCATCGGACTCAGCAATCGAATCAAGTCCGACTGCTTTGCCGCTTTGTTGCCGCCGATCGTTTCCGCAACCTTGCGATAGAACGTCTGCACGTTCTTCTTGCTCGGTTTGATGAGTAGCGTTCCCGAGTACTTCCGGAAATTCCACCCAAGGAAATCGAAGCCTTCGTCAATGTGCACGATGCGCGTCTTTTCCTCGGAAAGTTGCAGACCTCGCTGCGCAAGGAATGCTTCAACCCAAGGCTTGACCTCGCTCGCCAGTATCTCTTGCGAGTCACCGGTGATCACGAAGTCGTCTGCGTATCGCACCGCATTTACTTTCAACTTCTTGGCTTTCGCGATCCCGAATCTCGCACGCAAGTGCTCAATCAGTTCACGCTCCAGCCCGTTCAGCGTCACGTTGGCCAGCGTCGGGGAAATGATGCCTCCCTGTGGCGTACCGGCCTCGGTTGCCTGTAGCTGCCCCTTGTAAATCAGGCCAGCCTTCAACCACTTGCGGAGGATCTCCTTGTCCATCGGGGCATGGTTCACCAGCCAGTCATGGTTGATGTAGTCGAAGCAGCCCTTGATGTCCGCCTCCAAGACCCATTGGGCCGAAGCCTTCTGAGACAGCGAGACAAACAACTGCGACATAGCGTCGGTCGTTGAGCGGTTGGCCCGAAACCCATATGAGTTCGGGTCGCTCGTCGATTCCGACACCGGCTCCAAAGCCAGCAAGTACAGGGCTTGCATCGCCCTGTCCCGCATGGTCGGTATGCCCAGAGGGCGTAACTTCCCATTGGCCTTGGGGATAAAGACTCTCCGTAATGGCAGAGGCTTGTATCCGCGCCGCTTCAGCTTGCCGACAGCTTCCCATCGGCTCTCAGGCGTGTCCCATAGTTCGCGGTCGACTCCAGCCGTTCGCGCACCTTGGTTTTGCGTAACACGTCGTACCGCGTACAACTTTGCGGACAACGTGCGGGTCAGCATCCGTTGCAGGGCTTTCACCCTGCGCCAGTCACCTTCCCGCGTTGCCTTCGCAATTCGAATCTGCATCCCTCTCACGTTCCGTTCCACGCGACGCCAATCGACGTCGTGCCAGTGGTCCGGCGCGTGGGAGAGCGCAGACCCACCCTCACGGGCAGATACTTTCATGCTGCTCTCCTGCTCAAAGAAGTGAATCCCTTCGCGGAAAGCAACACGCCCCTTGCGGGAGCGTTTTGCTCCCACAAGGGAAAAGAACAACACTGATGGCTAAGAAGCCACCAGCAATCACAATTTCAGCTTGAGGGTTAGTCAGCCGTCTTGCGACGGTAGACCAGACGGAAGTCTGCCCGCTTTCGCGTGAGGTGATGTTTCAACCTCTGTCCGGACCATTACAGCCCGGCGTTCGCTTTCTCCGTCCTCCCATACCCGCACTGCCAACAGCGTTCCTCACGGTTCGCCTGCCAGCGCTCACGCGTTGGCAGCAATACGGGCTTACCACGTTCCCGGCATGTCACACGACCGATTTAGGTTCTGCCTCTCCCCCGGCGGTCCAGCGACGACGTAACCCGAGCTTTGAACGGGTTATCCGACCGCACACCTTTTGGTTCATGCCTGACAGCAGCTTAGGCACTTCCACTACTTACGAGGTTTATCAGCAGTTCACTTACGTTAACCATGTCGGTCAGCCTAGCTCCTTGACCCCATCGCTGCTGGGAGTCTCCACGCACGTGTCTCGCGACTCATGCATGCCCGAAACTTCCGGAGGCTACATTGTCAGAAGAGCTTCACACCCCACCGTTACCAGTGACGCATGTCTTCCTAGGCTACTGCTGGTCGTACAGCAGGTTCCCTTCACTCACCCTTACTGCTGGTGAGGCCGAACAATGACACACCGAGCTATCGCTCGTATCGCGCAACGAATCCGTAGCCCGAAGGCGCGGGATTTGCATACTCCAATCCGCTTGGTCAGCGGAGATGAAGCCGCTGACTGGGCGGAACCTGACGGTAATCAGGTCAATGCAATGCGAAGTCCGGCGTAGTTCAGCACACCGGACATCGCCTATGGCGATACCCGGCATACCCATACCGGGTTCGTCTCGTTACCAAAAGTGCAAAGACTGCCGGGCTTCGTGAGGCCCACATTGCACTTTTCGCGGCTGGTAAGGCTCGTACTGACGCCTCCTTAACACCGCTAGTCGATGTCCCTTACGTTGGGACTGCCCGGACACGAGCGTGCGTGTCGCACCAAAGCCCGTAGGATAGCAAAAGCCGCCCGGGGCACTGCTGCCTTCGGACGGCTTTTTGATACCGACCCTCCACTCGAAGGGCCGGAACAGCACGCGGTGCTTAGTTCTTCGTCTGGTCGACGAGCTTGTTCTTCGCAATCCACGGCATCATCGCGCGCAGCTTCGAGCCGACCTGCTCGATCTGGTGCTCGGCCGTCAGGCGGCGGCGCGACTGCAGCGTCGGCGCACCTGCCTTGTTCTCGAGAATGAAGCTCTTCGCGTACTCGCCCGTCTGGATGTCGGTCAGGCACTGCTTCATCGCCTTCTTCGTCTCTTCCGTGACGACGCGCGGGCCCGTCACGTACTCGCCGTATTCGGCGTTGTTCGAGATCGAGTAGTTCATGTTCGCGATGCCGCCTTCGTAGATCAGGTCGACGATCAGCTTCAGCTCGTGCAGGCACTCGAAGTACGCCATTTCCGGCGCGTAGCCGGCTTCGACCAGCGTCTCGAAACCTGCCTTGATCAGCTCGACGGTACCGCCGCACAGCACGGCCTGCTCGCCGAACAGGTCGGTTTCGGTTTCTTCACGGAAGTTCGTCTCGATGATGCCGGCACGGCCGCCGCCGTTCGCTGCCGCGTACGACAGCGCGATGTCGCGTGCCGCGCCCGACTTGTTCTGCGCAACCGCGATCAGGTGCGGCACGCCGCCACCTTGCGAGTACGTGCCGCGCACGGTGTGGCCCGGAGCCTTCGGCGCGATCATGATCACGTCGAGGTCGGCGCGCGGGATCACCTGGCCGTAGTGGACGTTGAAGCCGTGTGCGAATGCCAGTGCGGCGCCCTGCTTGATGTTCGCGTGCACTTCCTTCGCGTACACGTCGGCGATCTGCTCGTCCGGCAGCAGCATCATGACGACGTCCGCGCCCTTCACCGCTTCCGCGACTTCCTTGACCGACAGGCCTGCGTTTTCGGCCTTGCTCCACGACGCGCCGCCCTTGCGAAGGCCGACCGTCACGTTCACGCCGCTGTCCTTCAGGTTCAGTGCGTGCGCATGGCCTTGCGAGCCGTAGCCGATGATCGTGACTTGCTTGCCCTTGATGAGGGAGAGGTCAGCGTCTTTATCGTAGAAAACGTTCATGATGGTTCCTTCGCCAATTCAAAAATTCAACAATTCGTTCAGATGGAGTACTGCGGGCCGGGACATGACGGCGCACCCGGCGTGCCTGTCCGGCATCACACCTTCAGGATGCGCTCGCCGCGTCCGATGCCGGAGCTGCCGGTACGCACGGTCTCTAGGATCGCGGTCGCGTCCAGCCCCTGGATGAATGCGTCGAGCTTGTCGCTCGCGCCCGTCAATTCGATCGTGTAGGTCTTTTCGGTCACGTCGATGATGCGGCCGCGGAAAATATCCGACATCCGCTTCATTTCTTCGCGCTCCTTGCCCACTGCACGTACCTTGATCAGCATCAGCTCGCGTTCGATGTGTGCACCGTCGGTCAGGTCCACCACTTTCACCACCTCGATCAGGCGGTTCAGATGCTTCGTGATCTGTTCGATCACGTCGTCCGAGCCAATGGAAACGATGGTCAGCCGCGACAGCGATTGGTCTTCGGTCGGCGCCACCGTCAAGGTTTCGATGTTGTAGCCGCGTGCGGAAAACAGACCGACCACGCGCGACAGCGCGCCCGGTTCGTTTTCCAGCAGGACGGAAATGATGTGTCTCATGTTCGCTTCTTCCAGAATGTGTCCGTGTCGATTCACTCGCGCCGCGCGCCGCCCGGTGCCGCACCGCCCTTCGTGAAGGCGGCCGCTCCGGCCCCGGCGCGCGTCGCGCCGTTACAGATCTTCCGATCCGAGCAGCATCTCGGTGATGCCCTTGCCGGCCTGTACCATCGGCCAGACGTTTTCGGTCGGATCGGTCTGGAAGTCGAGAAACACGGTGCGGTCCTTCAGGCGCAGCGCTTCCTTCAGCGCCGGCTCCACATCCGAGGTCTTTTCGATCCGCATGCCGACATGGCCGTACGCTTCGGCGAGCTTCACGAAATCGGGCAGCGCATCCATGTACGAATGCGAATAGCGCTTGCTGTATTCGATCTGCTGCCACTGGCGGACCATGCCGAGATAGCGGTTGTTCAGCGAAATGATCTTCACGGGCGTGTCGTACTGCAGGCAGGTCGACAGTTCCTGGATGCACATCTGGATCGAGCCTTCGCCCGTGATGCACAGCACGTCGTCGTCCGGGTGCGCCATCTTGACGCCCATCGCTGCCGGCAGGCCGAAGCCCATCGTGCCGAGGCCGCCGGAATTGATCCAGCGACGCGGCTTGTTGAAACGGTAGAACTGCGCGGCCCACATCTGGTGCTGGCCGACGTCCGAGCACACGAACGCGTTGCCGTCCGTCAGCTCCCAGGCTTTCTCGACCACGTACTGCGGCTTGATGATCTCGCTGTCGCGGTCGAACTTCAGGCAGTCCTTCGAACGCCAGCCCTCGATGTCCTTCCACCATTGCGCGAGCGCCTCGGTGTCGGGGCCGTGCTCGGCCGTCTGCAGTTGCTCGATCAGCTCCTTCAGCACTTCCTTCACGTCGCCGACGATCGGGATGTCGACCTTCACGCGCTTCGAGATCGACGACGGGTCGATGTCGATGTGGATGATCTTGCGCGGACGCGACGCGAAGTGCGCCGGGTCGCCGATCACGCGGTCGTCGAAGCGGGCACCGATCGCGATCAGCACGTCGCAGTGCTGCATCGCCATGTTCGCTTCGTACGTGCCGTGCATGCCGAGCATGCCGAGGAATTTCTTGTCCGACGCGCGATAGCCGCCGAGGCCCATCAGCGTGTTCGTGACCGGGTAGCCGAGCAGGTCGGCGAACTGGTTCAGTTCGCGCGCGGCGTCGGCGAGGATGATGCCGCCGCCCGTATAGATATAGGGACGCTTCGCCGACAGCAGCAGCGACACGGCCTTGCGGATCTGGCCCGAATGGCCCTTCGTGACGGGGTTGTACGAGCGCAGCGACACGCTCTTGACCGGCTCGTACTGGCACGGCGTCTTCGAGATGTCCTTCGGGATGTCGATCAGCACCGGGCCCGGACGGCCGGTGCGGGCGATGTAGAACGCCTTCTTGACGGTTTCCGCGAGGTCGCGCACGTCCTTCACGAGGAAGTTGTGCTTCACGCACGGACGCGTGATGCCGACCGTGTCGCATTCCTGGAACGCGTCCTGGCCGATCGCGGCAGTCGGCACCTGGCCGCTGATCACGACCATCGGGATCGAATCCATGTAGGCCGTTGCAATGCCGGTCACCGCATTGGTGACACCGGGGCCGGACGTCACGAGACAGACGCCGACGTTGCCGGTGGAACGCGCATACGCATCGGCTGCGTGCACGGCCGCCTGTTCGTGGCGTACCAGCACGTGCTGAATCTTGTCCTGCTTGTAGAGCTCGTCGTAGATGTAGAGTACCGAGCCGCCGGGATAGCCCCAGATGAATTCGACGTTCTCGTCGGCCAGTGCCTTCATGAGCACGGTGGCGCCGATGGAGTCGCTATCGGGAGGGGAAAGGGGTTCCGACGTGGAGAATTCCGCGCTGGGCATGTTCATTTTGACCTTTCGAATTTTCGGCAAAAAATTGATCGGGTGCTCTCTGCCGGGCTTGTGGCTCGGGTTCAAGCGGCGCGTCCAGTTTGAAGGGCGGGCTTCTTGGGCCAGCCTCAAATGAGACCATCACTTCATGTTGCGAATCGCTGACGATAGCGGGTCATGATTGGGTCGTCAAGTAAAATATCCCGCAGCGCATCATGCGCCCCGCCCGGCGGCCCGCGGACGCTGCTCGCGCGCAACGTACCGAGCCGTCGACGGTGCCAAGTCGCGCGAAAATTTGTTAGCATCCGCGGGTTTTACGAAATTTTTCGACCTTTCACACGCCGCAGTCCGCAGCGCATACCTTTACGGAATGGCATCAGACAAGGAACTCGCCGACTTTCTGGCGGGCGTCGAAAGGCGCGCGTTCAAGCAGGCTGCGTACGCCGTGCGCGACGACGATGCGTCGCTCGACATCGTGCAGGACGCGATGATCAAGCTGGCGGAGAAGTACGGCGACCGGCCGGCGGCCGAGCTGCCGCTGCTGTTCCAGCGGATCCTGCAGAACGCGATCCACGACTGGTTCCGCCGGCAGAAGGTCCGCAATACCTGGGTGACGCTCTTCTCGTCGCTCAACAATACGGACGACGAGGACTTCGATCCGTTGGAAACGCTCGAGTCCGCGGACGACAACGCGGGCGTCGAGAGCACCGAGCACCGCCTCGAGCGGGAGCAGGTTCTGGCCCTGATCGACGAAGAAATCCAGAAACTTCCAACGCGTCAACGGGAAGCGTTCCTGATGCGTTATTGGGAAGATATGGATGTCGCCGAGACTGCCGCCGCAATGGGGTGCTCCGAAGGCAGCGTCAAGACGCACTGCTCGCGAGCCACCCACACCCTGGCGCAAGCGCTCAAGGCCAAAGGAATCACGCTATGAGCTCCGCTCCCGTAAATCGAGAACACGAATTCGCGCTGAAGGTCCGCCGCGCGCTGGACGAACGTGCCGCGGCGCTGCCTGCCGCGACCGCCGACCGTCTGGCCGTCGCGCGCCGGGCCGCGCTCGCGCGCAAGAAGCCGGAAGCCGCGACCGCGCCGGTGTTCGTGCCCGCCTTCGCCGGTGCCGCCGCCGCATACGGCACGCCGCCCGCGAGTCGCCCGCAGACGTCGTTCGCGCGCCGCCTGCTGCGCGCCTGGCCGCTCGCGCTGCTGCTCGCGGGGCTCGTCGGCATCGCGTACTGGGAAGACATGCAGCGCACCGCCGAACTCGCCGACATCGACGCGGCGATGCTCAGCGACGACCTGCCGCTCAACGCGTATCTCGATCACGGGTTCAACGCGTATCTTTCGCACGCACGCTAACAGAGAATAACGAGGGGATCGCACGGGTGAGTCAGAAACGCGGCCTGGCCGTATTTTTCGGATGCGTGATCGCGATCGCCGTTTCCTACGTCGCCACCTATTCCCGATTCAACCCGCCCGCCGCGACGGTCTCCGCCGCGGCCAGCAGCGCGCCCGCGCCGACTTCTGCCGCCGCCGGGCTGACCACCGAACTCGCCCCGCTGCCCCTGCCGCTGCCGGCCGCCAACGGCCCGCTGTCGTGGGCGCGCCTGACACCGGCGCAACGCGCGGCGCTCGCGCCGTTCGCCGATCAATGGGACGGCTTCAGCGATGCACGCAAGCGCAAATGGCTGAAGATCGCGTCACGTTTCGCGAAATTGACGCCCGATGAGCAGAAGCACCTGCAGGACAGGATGTCCGAGTGGGCGCGGATGACGCCCGAGCAGCGCCGCGTCGCGCGCGAGAATTACCAGAGCGCGAAGGAGCTGTCCGCGCAGGCGCGCGAGCGTGCGTGGAAGGCCTACCAGCAACTTCCCGAAGAACAGAAGGAGCGCCTCGCCGCGACCGAGCGCCGTCGCCGGCCGAGCGTCGTCAGTGCGCCGCCGACGGTCGCCGACCGCGATGTGCGCCGCCTCGTCAATTCGCACGAGCATCCGGCGAGCAACGCCGCGGCGGCATCGGCGCCCGCGACGTCCGGCGGCGGCACGCCGCCCGTCGCGGCATCATCCATGCCAGGCACCGCACCCGCGCCTGCGACGGTCACGCCCGTCTCGCCGGCCGACGCGCCGTCGATGTTCAAGGGTTCCTGACCCGACGTGGCGAGCGCCCCCGCACCCCAGGCCCAGGCCGTCGTCGCCGCGCCGTCCGTGCGGCGACGCCTCGCCGCGATGCTGTACGAAGCCGTGCTGCTGTTCGGCATCGTGTTCTTCGCCGGCCTCGCATTCAGCCTCGCGACGCAGCAGCGCAACGGCCTCGTTCATCACAATCTCCTCGCCGCGTGGATCGCGCTCGTCGTCGGCGCGTACTTCGTCTGGTTCTGGACCCATGGTGGCCAGACGCTGCCGATGAAGACCTGGCGGCTGCGGCTCGAATCGTCGACCGGCCGTCCGCTGAGCGCCGGCCATGCGCTCGTCCGCTACGCGCTCGGGTGGCTGTGGTTCCTGCCCCCGCTCGCGCTGCATCCGCTCCTCGGCCTGTCGGTGCCCGTCACGCTCGCACTGGCGGCCGCGTGGATCGTCGCATGGGCCGCCGCCGCCCGCCTGCACGCCGAGCGCCAGTTCCCGCACGACCGCATCGCCCGCACGCGCGTCGTCGCGATTCCGCGCTGACGCGGTGACGCGGTGACGCGGTGACGCGGTGACGCGCCGCGCGGTCCGCGGGACCGCGACCCGTTCCGCGCGTCGGCGCATCCATCAGACGAAACCCCTCGAAGGCGCAATTACGGCCACCGCTCACGGCTTGCCCAATCGCCGCGGGACGGTCGGTTCGGCAGATTACGCAACGCCGCCGCATTCACTGCTAAACACGCCGGAACGACAGTAATAAGAACGTCTCGTGACTGTCACGGCATGGTCACGCCCGCATGGCGCAATGCCGGTAATGTCAACCGGCGCGAGTCATGCATGGGCCAGAAAACGTCCGCGACCTCCCTGTTCCGTCAACCGCTCGGCGCCCGCGCCGTCACCGCCTTCCTGTCCGGCTCGGCCGCAACCGATGCCCTTTCGTCGCATGAGCCGACGGCCGCGCACGCCAGGCAGCACGACGACCCCGAGCCGTCCACCCATCGCTACCGCACGATCTGGCTGTCCGACATCCATCTCGGCTCGAGCGGCTGCCAGGCGCCGTACCTGCTCGACTTCCTGCGCCACAACGATTCGGAATACCTGTACCTCGTCGGCGACATCATCGACGGCTGGCAGTTGAAGAAGGGCTGGTACTGGCCGCAGGCGCACAACGACGTCGTGCAGAAGGTCCTGCGCAAGGCGCGCAAGGGCACGCAGGTGGTCTACATCCCTGGCAACCACGACGAAGGCGCGCGGCAGTTCTGCGACCTCGCGTTCGGCGACATCCAGGTGCGCGGCGAGGCATTTCACACGACGCTCGCGGGCAAGCGCCTGTGGATCGTCCACGGCGACCTGTTCGACGGCGTGATCCAGCACGCGAAATGGCTCGCGTATCTCGGCGACACGCTCTACACGCTGATCCTCGTGCTGAACCGCTGGTTCAACCGGATTCGCAGCCGGCTGGGCTTCCAGTACTGGTCGCTGTCGCAGTACCTGAAGCATCAGGTGAAGAACGCCGTGAACTTCATCTCGCAGTTCGAGACCGTGATGACCGACGAGGCGCGCCGCCGCGGCTGCGACGGCGTCGTGTGCGGGCACATCCACAAGGCGGAGATCCGCGACATCGACGGCGTGCTGTACTGCAACGACGGCGACTGGGTCGAGAGCCTGTCCGCACTCGTCGAAACGATGGAAGGCGAGCTGAAGATCATTTACTGGACGGCGATGCGCGCCGCGCCGTCCGCAGCCCCGTCGCGCAAGGCCAAGGCCACCGCCTGACACAACTCCACTTACAGGACACATGCCGCGATGAAGATCATGATCGTCACCGACGCGTGGGAGCCGCAGGTCAACGGCGTCGTGCGCACGCTGAAGAGCACCTCCCGCGAACTCACCGCGCTCGGCCACCGGGTCGAAATGCTGACGCCGCTGGAATTCCGCACGGTGCCCTGCCCGACCTACCCCGAGATCCGCCTGTCGATCCTGCCGTACCGCAAGCTGCGCGCCCGGATCGATGCGTTCGCCCCCGATGCGCTGCACATCGCGACCGAAGGCCCGCTCGGCCTCGCCGCGCGACGCTATGCGCGCGCGCGCAAGCTGCCGTACACGACCGCGTATCACACGCGCTTTCCGGAATACGTGCAGGCGCGCTTCGGCATTCCGCTGTCGGCGACCTACAAGTTCCTGCACTGGTTCCACGGGCCGTCGCTCGCGGTGATGGCGCCGACCCCGGTCGTGAAGCAGGACCTCGAGAAGTTCGGCTTCACGAACGTCGTGCTGTGGACGCGCGGCGTCGACCTCGACATCTTCCGGCCGATGGAGTCGAAGGTGCTCAATACCGCGCGGCCGATCTTCCTGTACGTCGGCCGCGTCGCGATCGAGAAGAACGTCGAGGCGTTCCTGCGCCTCGACCTGCCCGGCTCGAAGTGGGTCGCGGGCGAAGGTCCCGCGCTCGCCGAACTGAAATCGCGCTATCCGGAAGCGAACTATCTCGGCGTCCTGTCGCAAGCCGAGCTCGCCAAGGTGTATGCTGCGGCCGACGTGTTCGTGTTCCCGAGTCGCACCGACACGTTCGGCCTCGTGCTGCTGGAGGCCCTGGCGTGTGGCACGCCGGTCGCCGCATACCCGGTCACGGGCCCGATCGACGTGCTCGGCGGGGGCGATGCCGGCGCGATGCACGAAGACCTGCAGGAAGCCTGCCTCGAGGCGCTCAAGATCGAACGCGAGACTGCCCGCGCATGGGCCGAGCGCTTCTCGTGGCGCGCGGCGTCCGAGCAGTTCGCGTCGCATCTGAAACCGCTGCCGAAGACTGCGTACTCGCCCGCCGAAGGTGCCGCCGTTTGAAACGAGACCTGAACGACAAGACCCCGCCCCCTGCCGCGACGGCGCAACCGCATCGTCCGTTCGACGAAGAAGAGCCGCACGCCGACGCGGACGTGCACACGCACGAACCGCTCGGCCCCGACGATCGGCTCGCGCCGCTGCCGCCGAATCCGTACAAGCGCCACCGCGGCATCACGCGTGCGTGGTACGCGCTCAAGCATTCGCTGAACGGGTTTCGCGTCGCGATCCGCGAGGAGAGCGCGTTTCGCCAGGAGCTCACGCTCGCCGCGCTGATGCTGCCGATCGGTGCGTTCTCGCCGGTCCCCGCCGCATCGCGCGCGCTGCTGATCGCGTCGGTGCTGCTCGTGCTGATCGTCGAGCTGCTGAACTCGAGCGTCGAGGCCGCGATCGATCGCATCTCGCTCGAGCGGCACGAACTGTCGAAGCGCGCGAAGGATCTCGGCAGCGCGGCGGTCACGGTCGCGCTGTTCGCGTGCGTGACGACATGGGGCTTCGTGCTCGGCCCGGTGATCGCACGCTGGCTCGGCTTCTGACGGCACCTGCGGCACCGCCTGCGTGCGGCGCTGCACCATGCGCCGAACGCATCGCGATCACGAAATGCGCCCGTTGTAAGGAAAGCGCGGTTTATAATCGTCCGCCAGACTTAGAACAGCAACCCGCGCCGGACGAATCTCGCAGCATCGATTGCAGCGCCCGCCAGTCCGGCACACACAGGGCCGGACGACATGGAAGCGAAACCTCCCCGCCGCACCCGCGAACGGATTCTCGAGTTGTCGTTGAAACTCTTCAACGAGATCGGCGAACCGAACGTCACGACCACGACGATCGCCGAGGAAATGGAAATCAGTCCAGGCAACCTGTACTACCATTTCCGCAACAAGGACGACATCATCAACAGCATCTTCGCGCAGTTCGAGCAGCAGATCGAACGGCGACTGCGCTTTCCCGAAGATCACCGTCCGACGATCGACGAAACCTGGTCGTACCTGCAGTACATGGCCGACTTCATGTGGACCTACCGGTTCCTGTATCGCGACCTCAACGACCTGCTCGCGCGCAACCGCACGCTCGAGACACACTTCAAGCAGATCATCAGCCACAAGGTGCGCTTCGCGCACGACATGTGCGAGCTGCTCGTGTCCGACGCCGAAATGGTCGCGACGCCCGCCGAGATCGAAGTCATCGCCACCAACATGGCCGTGATCTCGACGTACTGGCTGTCGTATCAGTACGTGATGCACCCGCGCAAGTACAACGACCAGGACGCGATCCGCGAAGAGCTGCACCAGGTGAGCATGCACGTGATCTCGATCATGGCTCCGTACCTGCGCGGCCGTTCGCGCCAGCTGTTCGACGATCTCGTTTCCGGCAAGCTGCCCAAGCGCCAGTTCACCGACTACCTGCCGCCGCGCGACGGTTCGCCGCGCCCCGCGGGCAGCCCGGTCGCCGCCAAGCCCGCCGCGAAGGATGCGAAACAATGAAGGCAGTCTGTGTTTACTGCGGCTCGTCGTCCGGCGTGCGGCCCGTCTATGCGGACGCCGCGCGCGCGATCGGCCGCGCGCTCGTCGATGCGGGCCTCACGCTCGTCTACGGCGGCGGCCGCGTCGGCCTGATGGGCGTGATCGCCGATGAAGTGATGGCGGCCGGCGGCCATGCGGTCGGCGTGATCCCCGAGTTGCTGGTCGACAAGGAAGTCGGCCATACCGGGCTGTCCGAGCTGCACGTCGTGCCCGACATGCACCATCGCAAGAAAATGATGGCCGACCTCGCGGATGCGTTCGTCGCGATGCCCGGCGGCGCCGGCACGCTCGAGGAATTCTTCGAGGTCTATACGTGGGCGCAGCTCGGCTATCACCGCAAGCCCGTTGCGCTGTACAACATCGATTCGTTCTACGATCCGCTGATCGCGCTGCTGCGCCACACGGTCGACGAAGGCTTCATGCGCCCGACCTACTTCGACGCGCTGTGCCTCGACGCCGAACCGGTCGCGCTGATCGAACAGCTGCGCCGCTACCAGCCGCCCGTCCGCGACAAGTGGGCGCCGGACGCGGCCAAGTAACGTCTATCGGGAGCCGCACGCGATGCCCGCACCGTCGTCCGAGCGCAAGGCCGTCCTCATCACCGGCGCGAGCCGCGGCATCGGCCGCGCGACCGCCGTGCTCGCGGCCGAGCGCGGCTGGGACGTCGGCATCAACTACGCACGCGACGCGGCGGCAGCCGAACTGACCGCGCAAGCCGTTCGCGACGCCGGCGCACGCGCGTGCGTCGTCGCCGGCGACGTGGCGAACGAAGCGGACGTCATCGCGATGTTCGACACCGTCGCGGCGGCGTTCGGTCGCCTCGACGCGCTCGTCAACAATGCGGGGATCGTCGCGCCGTCGATGCCGCTCGCCGACATGCCGGTCGACCGGCTGCGGCGGATGTTCGATACCAATGTGCTCGGCGCCTACCTGTGCGCGCGCGAAGCTGCGCGCCGGCTGTCCACCGATCGCGGCGGGCGCGGCGGCGCGATCGTCAACGTGTCGTCGATCGCATCGCGGCTCGGTTCGCCGAACGAGTATGTCGACTATGCCGGCTCGAAGGGCGCGGTCGATTCGCTGACGATCGGCCTCGCGAAGGAACTCGGCCCGCATGGCGTGCGCGTCAACGCGGTGCGGCCCGGCCTGATCGAGACCGAAATCCATGCGAGCGGCGGCCAGCCGGGCCGCGCGGCACGCCTCGGCGCGCAGACGCCGCTCGGCCGCGCGGGCGAGGCGCAGGAGATCGCGGAAGCGATCGTCTGGCTGCTCGGCGATACGGCGTCATACACGACGGGCGCCCTGCTCGACGTCGGCGGCGGCCGGTAATCGCGCCCCAAAAGGGGGAAAAACGGACCGCTGAAGCGGTCCGTGGTCACGACACCACAAATCTCCACAATATCGTGACCATTTCAGTAAACATCCGTAACAGTTCCGTGCTCTACTAGCGCCAAGTCAAAAAACAGCCGGTCATCCGGCTGTCATCTCGCTTTGATGCGACCCTTATTGGGTCCGGCCCATGTCGCCGGACCGGCTTGACCCGACCGAGATCTTTTTCCATGCCAGGAACCGCAGCGCCCGGCCGGCGACGCACGTCCGTGCCCGCTCCGGCCACGCACGCCCGACCAGCCACCGATCCCGACCTCAGCGCGACACTCCATGCCGCCGGTACGCCCGCCGTGGCCGGCACCGCCGCGACGGACACCGCCCGCGATCGCGTCCTCCAGCTCGGCTGGCGCGTCTGGCTGCTGGTTGCCGCGCTGGTCTGCGCGTACACGCTGCCGGGCGTGCTCGGCCACGATCCATGGAAGCAGGACGAAACCTATACGTTCGGCATCATCCAGCACATGCTCGAGACGGGCGACTTCGTCGTACCGACCAACGCGGGCCAGCCGTTCATGGAAAAGCCGCCGCTCTACGCGTGGGTCGCGACGAGCCTCGCGTGGCTGTTGCAGCGGGTGATGCCGCTGCACGACGCGGCACGGCTCGCGAGCGCGCTCTTCGCGGCGCTCGCGTTCGGCTTCATCGCACGCGCGGCACGCAGTGCCAGCCGGGCCGACAGCTGGCTCGACCTACGCGTGATCGGCCCCGTCGTGCTGAGCGCGAGCACGCTCGTCGTCGTCAAGCACGTGCACGACATGATGACCGACGTCGCGCTGTTCGCGGGCACCGCGATGGGCTTCTGCGGCCTGCTCGAGCTCGTGATGCAGCACGTCGCGCGGGCGCGCCGGATGCGGCACGGGCTGCCGGTGCGGCCGTCCGGCCGCTGGGCCGCGCCGATCTTCGGCGCGGGCGTCGGCATCGCGCTGATGGCAAAGGGCCTGTTCGTGCCGCTGGTGTTCGCGGCCACGCTCACGGGCGCGCTGGTGCTCTACCCCGCGTGCCGTACGCGTGCGTTCGCGCGCTCGCTCGGCGTCGCCGCGCTGGTGTTCGCACCGTTCGCGCTCATCTGGCCGACCGCGCTGTTCCTGCGTTCCGAGACGCTGTTCATGACCTGGTTCTGGGACAACAACGTCGGCCGCTTCTTCGGTTTCTCGGTGCCGGAACTCGGCGCGGAAAACGACAAGCCGTTCTTCATCCTGCGTGCGTTCCTGCTGCTCGGCTTCCCGGTCGCGCCGCTCGCGATCGTCGCGCTGGCGCGCGGCGCATGGCGCGACTGGCGCACGCCCCGCATCGCGCTGCCCGTCCTGTTCGCCGCGGTTGGCCTCGCGGTGCTGCAAGTGTCCGCGACCTCGCGCCAGCTCTACATCCTGCCGTTCTTCGCGCCGCTCGCGCTGGTTGCCGCGCAGGCGATCGAGCGCCTGCCGCGCGGGCTGCATCTCGCGTGGGATTACGTGAGCCGTCTGCTGTTCGGCACCGTCGTCGCGCTTGCATGGGGAATCTGGGCGGTGATGGCCGATCCGGGCGCATCGCGTGCTGACCTCGCGCCGCTCGGCCGATGGCTGCCGCTCGACTGGACGATGCCGATCGTGCCCGGGCTCGTGATCGGCGCGCTCGTGCTGACGGTCGGCTGGCTGTGGCTGCTGCCGAAGCTGCGCACGACCGGCCTGTGGCGCGGCGCGCTGTCGTGGGGCGCGGGCGCGCTGGTCGCGTGGGGTCTCGTGTATACGCTGTTGCTGCCGTGGCTCGACGTCGCGAAGAGTTACCGGTCGGTGTTCGACGACCTGAATGCGCATCTCGCGCTCGAATGGAGCGACGGCGACTGCATGGCGAGCCTGCACGGGCTCGGCGAATCGGAAGCGCCGATGCTGTACTACTTCTCCGGTATCCAGCACACGCCGATCGACGACGCGAAGACGACACGCTGCACGTGGATGATCGTCCAGGGCGTGCGGGCAGTCGATCCGGCGCCGGGCAGCGAATGGAAGCTGTTCTGGACCGGCGCCCGCCCGGGCGACGACGAGGAACTGCTGCGCGTCTACGTGCGCACCCCCGAAGAGCACGAAACGCAGTGATGCAAGGCGGCGCCGCGAAACGGCGCCGTCGTCATTTCCGGAAGGCCGGCCAAGCGGCGCTCGAGCGCGCTTTCACGCGCGCCGCCCCACCACCCCGCACGTCAGAACGACGAGCCCGGCTCGCGCAGGAATGCCGTCTCCGCATCGGTCGACGTACGGCCGATAATCGCGTTCCGGTGCGGAAAACGGCCGAAGCGCTCGACCACGGCCGCATGACGCAACGCGAAGTCGTGATAGCTCTCGCACCCGGCCTCGCCGCGAATGCCCGCACACAGTCGCACGGCCTCGCGCTGGCTCTCGTCCGATTCGTCATGTTCGAACGGCAGGTACGCGAACGCGCGGTGATGGCCGCTCGGCAATCGCGCGTCCCACCCGGCCGCGACGACGCGCCGCGCGAGCGCCAGCGCCTTCGGATCGGCGGCGAACGCACGCGGCGTGCCGCGATGAATGTTGCGCGAAAACTGGTCGAGCACCACGATCAGCGCGAGCGCACCGAGCGGCGTGTCGGCCCAGCGATCGTGGGCGCCATCGCACGCGGCGTCGAGCAACGCGCCATAGCGCGTCCGCAGCACGTCGTCGAACGCCACACCGCCGTTGAACCACACCTTGCGCGCGTGGCCGAACTCGACCGAACCCGGCTCGCCGAACCAGAAATCGAGAATCTCGCGCGCTTGCGGATCGAGCGCCGCGGCACTGTCCGTCAGGTTGTCGACCGTCATGCAAACTCCAGTACGAGGCGCCGAGTCCGCGCGCTCTTCTTTTCAAGTTTGGCGACCCGCAGGTCGCCGATTTCCGACGTATTGCGCACATGCGTGCCGCCGCACGGCTGCAGATCGACGCCTTCGATGCGCAGCAGCCGCACGCGGCCCAGCCCCATCGGCGGCTTCACGCTCATCGTGCGCACGAGGTCGGGCCGCTCGGCCATCTCGGCGTCGGTGATCCATTCGGTCGTGACCGCATGCGCGCCGTGGACCAGCGCCGCGAGACGGCGCTCGACGTCGACGCGATCGATCGCGTCCGACGTCGCGAAATCGAGCCGTACGTAGTCGGCTGTCACGCTGCAGCCGTCGACCGGATACGGCAGCACCGCGCACATCAGGTGCGCGGCCGTATGCAGCCGCATGTGCCGGTAGCGGCGCGGCCAGTCGATGTCCGCGATCACGCGCGCGCCGGGTGCGAGCGCCGCGACGCGCGCTTCCTGGCCCGTCGCGGGCACGTGCACGGCGTCGTCGGGCGTTGCGCCGTCGAACTTCGCCTTGCGCGTGTCGGCGATCGTGATCGCGCTGCCGTCAGGCAGCGTCAGCGTGCCGCTGTCGCCGGCCTGCCCGCCGCCAAGCGGATAGAACACGGTGCGGTCGAGCCGGATGCCGTCATCGCCAATGGCCGCGACGACGGCCTCGCATTGCGTCAGATAGGCATCTTCACGAAACAGTGCGTGGGTCGTCATCGGGCGAGCCTCGTATCGTTGGGGAAGCGGACAGTGTCGCGCCGCGCCGGCCAGGCGCCCAGACGCAGATCGTCCGGCGTACGGACAGCGGCGTACCGGTCGATCAACCGGGCCGGTTGCGCATCCAGTCGGCCGTGTCGTAGAACGAATGCATGAGCCGCTCACGCAGCGGCTCGGCCAACCTGATGTCCTCCATCGCCCACGCCATGCAGCGCAGCCACTGATCGCGCTCGACCGACGCGATCGGGAACGGCAAGTGCCGCGCGCGCAGCCGCGGGTGGCCGAACCGGCTGATGTAGTGATCCGGGCCGCCGAGCCAGCCGCACAGGAACCAGAACAGCTTGTCGCGCGAGCCGTCGAGCGACGCCGGATGCAGCGCGCGAATCTCCGCGAACTCGGGCTCGAGGTCCATCAGGTCGTAAAAGCGATCCACCATTTCACGCACGCGGGCTTCGCCGCCCACGAGCTCGAACGCCGTCGGTTGCGACGGCGCCTCATCATTCACATCGGTCATACGGATAATCGGAAACGGGATAGTCGGGGCCGCCGGCGACGCTCAGGCGTCGCGCAGCGACTGCAGCGCCGGGCGCCGCAACACATTATGCAGGCTCAGCCAGCCGGCCGCACCGGCACACGCGACGCCGGCCGCGATGCCGGCCGGCACGAGCCACGGATCGACGGCGAGCTGGAAGTCGAACACGCGCGACGCGAGCACCCAGCCGACCGCAATCGCACCGGCCGACGCCAGCGCGCCGGCCAGCGCACCGACGACGATGAATTCCGCGCGCTGCACCGCATTGATTTGCGCGCGCGACGCGCCGAGCGCGCGCAGCAGCGCAGCCTCGCGCACGCGCTCGTCGCGCGAGCCGGCGAGCGCCGTGTACAGCACGAGCACGCCCGCCGCGAGCGTGAACACAAACAGGAACTGCACCGCGCCGACCACCTGCAGCATCATCCGCTGCAACTGGGCGAGGATCGGTGCAACGTCGATCGCGGTCAGGTTCGGGTAGCGCGCGATCAGCGGATCGAGCAGCGCCGCCTGCGAGGCCGGCAGGTGGAAACTCGTCACGTAGACGGCCGGAAAATCCTTCAGCACGGGCGGCGGCATCAGCACAAAAAAGTTGACGCGGAACGAGCCCCAGTCGAGCTTGCGCACGCTGGTGATCGGCGCATCGACCGTCAGCCCCGTCACGTCGAAGCGCAGCGTGTCGCCCGGCTTCACGTTCAGCGTCTTCGCGAGCCCGGCCTCGATCGAGATCTGCGGGCTGGCCGAACGGCCGAACCAGTCGCCTTCGACGATCCGGTTGTCGGACGGCAGCTCGGTCGTATACGACAGGTTGAACTCGCGGTCGACGAGCCGGCGCGCCTCGTCCGACGGATACGCATCCGGGTTCACCGGCTTGCCGTTGATCGCGACGAGCCGGCCGCGCACCATCGGCGCCGGCACCGCGTCGCGTACGCCGTGCGCGGCGAGCCATGCCGCGACGTCGTCGCGCTGGTCGGGCTGGATGTCGATCAGGAACTGGTTCGGCGCATCGGGCGGCGTCGACTGCCGCCAGCCGGCGACGAGGTCGTTGCGCGTGATCGCGATCAGCAGCAGGCACATCAGGCCCAGCGCGAGCGCGGTGATCTGCAGCGCGCTGGCCGTGCCGCGCCGGTGCAGCGACGCGAGCGCGTAGCGCCAGCCGACGCCTGCGGCCACGCGCGCATCGCGCACCGCGCGCGCCGCCGCATACAGCGCGAGCCGTGCGATCAGCGAGAAACCGACCAGGGCGCCCGCGAACCCGCCCGCGACGATCAGCCCGAGCTTCAGATTGCCCGCCGCGACGATCAACAGCCCCGCGAACAGCACGACACCGAGCGCATACAAGGCCCAGGCCGTGCGCGACGCGTCGCCCCAGTCGCGCCGCAGCACGCGCACCGGCGGCACGCGGGTGAGCGGCGCGAGCGGCGGCAGCGCGAAGCCGAGCAGCAGCACGAGCGCGGCGCCGATCCCGACGAGCGCGGGCCAAGGCGTGGGCGGCGGCAGCACGACGTCGATCAGGCTGCCGAGCGCCGCGAGAAGCGCCCAGTGGCCGCCGTAGCCGAGCACCGCGCCGGCGACGCCCGAGACGATGCCGATGCCGGCGAATTCGAGCGTGAACAGCGCGCCGAGCGTGCGGCGGCTCACGCCGAGGCAGCGCATCGTCGCGCAGCCATCCAGATGGCGCCGCATGTAGCGCTGCGCGGCCATCGCGATCGCGACCGCCGCGAGCAGCGCGGTCAGGAGCGCGACGAGCGTCAGGAAATGGCGCGCGCGATCGAGCGTCTGGCGCACCTGCGGCTGGCCTTCCTGCAACGATTCGAGACCGACGCCGCGCAGCTTGCCGCCGTCGACGCGCCCGTGCGCGTAAGCCTCGAAGCGCGCGACGGCCGGTGTGTCGCCGGCCACGAGCAGCCGGTACGTGACGCGGCTGCCGTAACCGGTGAGCCCCGTCGCAGCGAGCTCGTCCGCGCGCATCATCAGCCGCGGCGAGAAATTGACGAACGAGAAACCGCGATCGAGCTCGCGGGAGATCGACGCGGCGACCGTGAACGTGCGCAGCCCGACGCGCACGGTGTCCCCCGCCTTCAGGTGCAATGCGTCGAGCAGCGCGGGATCGGCCCATACGGTACCGGGCGCGGGGATCGCTGTCGCCTTGTGCGCGGCGCTCGCGCCGGCCGGCACGATCTCGACCGCGCCGCGCAGCGGATACCCGGGCGATACGGCCTTCACGGCCGCGAGGCGCGCGGGCGCCGCATCGCTCGCCTGCCCGCCGGCGGCCGATGCGATCATGCTCGGGAAGATCGCGGTCGTCGCGGTGCGCAGCCCGAGCGCGCGCGCCTCGCGGTCGAACGACGGATCGACGGGATGGTCGGCGCGCACGACGAAATCGGCGCCGAGCATCTGGCGCGCGTCGCGCTCGAGCCCCTGGCGCAGCCGGTCGGCGAGGAAGCCGACGCTCGTCAGCGCGGCGACCGCGAGCACCAGCGCCAGCACGAGCAGCGTCAGTTCGCCGGCGCGCCAGTCGCGCGCGGTCATCCGCGCGGCCTGGCGGATCAGGTCGTGCCAGCCGAAGCGGCCGGCATGGCCGGGCCGCCCGGCCGGCGACGGGTCAGCGTGCTGCCGCTCGACGGGGGACGGCGCCTTCAATCGCGCTTGCCCCCGATCGAGTTGAGCCGCGACACCATGTGGTTCGCCATCCCGCGAAAGCCGCCCGACACGCCGCGCCACAGGCGCGGCAGCGCCCAGGCCGACGCCGCGATGAACGCGGCGAGCAGGACGAGGAATGCGAGCGGAACGAAGAATGCGAGTGCGAGGCCGCCGAACACGAGGCCGTCCTCGGTGGACGACGCGACCCAGTTCGAGATCGGCTCGGGAGACAGGTTGATCAGCGCGCGCGTGCCGGCCTTCGCGACATGGGCGGCACCGGCGAGCGAACCGCCGGCCAGCCCGGCAACCGCGAGCACGGTCGGGTCGGCATGGCCGAGCGCACCGGCGGCCAGCACCGCGCCGGCCGGAATGCGGATGAAGGTGTGCACCGCGTCCCACAGCGAATCGAACGCGGGAATCTTGTCGGCAAGGAATTCGGTGACGGCGAGCACGGCGGCGGCGCCGATGACCCACGGCGACGTCAGGACCGCGAGCGTGTCCGGCAGATGGAGCCAGCCGACCCGCGCGAGCACGCCGGCGATCAGCACCGTCAGGTAAAGGCGCAGCCCGCTCGCCCACGCGAGCCCCGCGCCGAGCGAAATGGCTTCGATCATGGCCCTCTCCTTGCACTTTTCCGTGCGCTTTGCCGATTGATCGGATCGAGCCGGTACGACCGGCCGCGCGGCGCGTGGCGACCGGCGCCGCTGCCGAGCGCGGCGCGGCGACATTCAGGCCCGAATGCGTTCCATTATAGACAGGCTGGCACGAGGGCCGGCGCAATTCCGCAGTGCGTCACGGCCGGGCACCGGCGCCGGCCGGCGCCCGGCGCGGCGGCGTCAGGCGGCCGACGACAGCTTCAGGCCGACCAGCCCGAGCACGATCAGCGACGCGCTCGCGACGCGGGCGGCGGTGAGCGCCTCGCCCATCATCACGATCCCGAACACGAACGCGCCGACCGCGCCGATGCCCGTCCACACCGCATACGCGGTGCCGAGCGGCAACTGGCGCATCGCGACCGCGAGCAGCCCGAAGCTGGCAACCGCCGTCACGATCGTAAACACCGACGGTCCGAGCTTCGTGAAACCCTCGGACGATTTCATGCCGGCCGCCCACGCCACTTCCAGCAAACCGGCAATCAACAACAATACCCACGCCATCTCGACGTACTCCGGATCGGATGGGGCCGTCCCCGTTGAAGCGAATGACCCGGGGTCGTCCCCGGGCGGCGCCGAGTATAACAAGAGGCTTACGGGCATGCCGGGCGCGAACGGAGATCGGGCCGACGCCTGGCGCGGCCACGCCCGCCCTGCCGCGTCCGGCCTCAGTTCGACACGCGCTTGGCGCCGCCACCGCCGATGCAGCGGTCGTCGCGGTACAACGCCCATTCGTCGCACACGCGGCCGTCCTTGAACACGCACATGCCGACCTGCCCGCTCGGCAGGTTGCGGATCACGTGGCGGCCGCCGAGCTTTTCGCAATTGACCGAGGCGGGATTGGCGAGCGCCTGCTGCGGCGCCGAAGGCTGCTGCCCGGGCGGCAGCGGCTGCGCGAACGCGCCGGGCGCGGCAAGCGCCAGCGCACTGATGACGACGAGACGGACGGACATGGCACGCTCCTCGGTTTCGTTCGCGGAACGGTCAGCATAGCGGGGAATCCGTGGCCGGTGTGCACGGCCGGCGCATGCGGCGGCAATGTCGCGCCGATGCAACTTCACCGGCGCGACGGCCTTGCATTCAGATCACATCACGCGGCATGCCGCGGCCGTCACGCAGCGCCGACGAGCCGGTAGCCGACGCCCGTCTCTGTGACGATGTGCTCGGGCTGCGCGGGATCGCGCTCGAGCTTCTGGCGCAGGTGCGCCATGTAGATCCGCAGATAGTGATGGCTCTCGACGTGCGACGGCCCCCAGACGTCCCGCAACAGTTGACGGTGCGTGAGCACGCGCCCCGCATGCCGCACGAGCGTCGCGAGCAGCCGGTATTCGAGCGGCGTCAGGTGCACGATCTCGCCGTCGCGCCACACTTGGCGCAGCGCGAGATCGACGGTCACGCCGCCGAAGCCCACCTTCGGCGATTCGTTCGCGCCGCCCTGGTTGCGCCGGCGCAGTTGCGCACGGATCCGCGCGCGCAGCTCGGACACGCCGAACGGCTTGGTCAGGTAGTCGTCGGCGCCCGCGTCGAGCGCGGCGACCTTCTCCTCTTCCTGCGTGCGCGCGGACAGCACGATCACCGGCACCTCGGACCAGCCGCGCAGCTCGCGGATCACGTCGAGGCCGTCGGTGTCGGGCAGGCCGAGATCGACGATCACGAGATCGGGCTTGCGGGTCGCCGCGTCGATCAGCCCCTGCTTGCCCGTCTCCGCCTCGAACACGGCGATGTCCTCCTCTTCGAGCGCGGCGCGCACGAAACGGCGGATCTGTTTCTCGTCCTCGATCAGGACGACGGTCAGGCTCGGTTCACTCATGGTCTGGCAATGGCTCGGAGGGGGACGATGCGCCGGGCACGTCGATTTCGTCGTCGGGTACGGCAGGCACGGCCGGCGGCGTGTCGACCGGCAGCGTGAACCAGAAGCGCGCGCCCGTCACGCGGCCGTCGGGCGCGGTACGGTTGAGCGCGCCGATTTTACCGCCGTGCGCCTCGACGATCGCCCGGCAGATCGCGAGGCCGAGCCCGATGCCCGGCGTCGCCGATTCCTTCTCGCCGCGCGTGAACTTGTCGAAGATCCGCGTTTCCATGCCGGCCGGCAGGCCCGGGCCGTGATCGTCGACGTGCACGCGCACGAACGGCTGGCCGTCGTCGGTCACGCGCTCGGCGCCGATCTCGATCGACGTATCGGGCGGCGTGTACTTCGCCGCGTTCTCGAACAGGTTGGTGAACAGCCGCTCCATCAGCACCGCGTCCATCTGCAGGAGCGGCAGGTCGGTCGGCAGCGCCACGCGCGCGGGATGCCGCGCGAGCACCCGCTTGCACGCGGCGAGCGCGGCGCCGACGGTTTCCTCGAGCAGCGACCACTGGCGCTTGAGCTGGAGGCTGCCGGCCTGCAGCCGCGCCATGTCGAGCAGGTTCGTGACGATGCCCGTCATCCGCAGCGCCTCGTCGTGGATCGCGTCGACCAGCTCGCCCTCACGCTGCGCGAAGCGCTCGGCCGCCGCGGCGTCGCCGTCCTGCGCGGCCGCGCGTCCGTTCGCGAGCATCGACGAAAAACCGACGATCGTCGTGAGCGGCGTGCGCAGGTCGTGCGAGATCGCCGACAGCAGCGAGTTGCGCAGCCGCTCGGACTCCATGTTGACGAGCGCGTCGCGCGCGATCTCGACGTAGTGCACGCGCTCGAGCGCGAGCGCGATCTGCGCGGCGAACGCATCGAGCATCCGCAGCTGCTCGGGCACCTCGAGCTCCCGCGGGTCGCGCGACGCGACCGCGAGCACGCCGCGCGTGCGCATCGGCGCCTTCAGCGGCAGGTACAGCGCGGCGGTCGCGGGCAGCGTGTCGGTGCCGCGGCCGGCCGGCTTCTGCTGGTCGTACACCCACTGGCCGACGTCGCTGTCGAGATCCGCGCCCGTCAGCGTGACGACCGCGTCGGGCTCCTCGATCTTCTGCCGCACCTGGTCCGCGCTGTCGGGCAGCAGGAACGCCACGCGCGCGCGGAACACCTCGCCTACGTGGCGGCTGCCGATCTCGACGATCTGCTCGGTCGTCAACGCCGCGCCGAGTTCGCGCGCCATCGCGTAGATCGCGCCGGTGCGGCGCTCGCGACGCTGCGCGATGCTCGCCTGGCGCGTCAGCGTCGACGTCAGGTGGCTGATCACAAGCGACGTCAGCAGCATCCCGAAGAAGGTCAGCAGGTACTGCGTGTCGCTGACCGAAAACGACATGCGCGGCGGCACGAAGAAGAAATCGAACGCGGCGACCGACAGGAACGACTGCAGCACACCCGGGCCGCGCCCGAGCCGCACGGCCGAAAACACGACGCCGAGCAGGTACAGCATCACGAGGTTCGTCAGGTCGAGCCGCTCGGACACGATGCTCGCGACGCCGGTGATCGCCGCGCAGATCGCGGCCGCGTACAGGTAGTGGCGCGGCGGCGAACGCCGCATGCCGAATTGCGCGAACGTGTCGCGCCAGTCGCGCGCGCGCGCGTCGAGCGGCGTCGCGCGCACTTCGTCGCTCGCCGACGCACGGATCAGCATCAGGTCGACATCGCCCGCGCGCTCGGCGAGCTTTTCGCCGAACGGCCGCGCGAAGCGGCGCGCGAGCCCGACCTTCGGCGAGCCGCCCGCGACGAGCTTCGACACGTTGCGCACCTTCGCGTAGCCGATCAGCGCGGCGACCGCGTCGTCGCCGGCGAGCGTGGCCGTCTCCGCGCCGAGCTCGGCCGCGAGTTTCAGCGCGTCGAGCGTGCGCTGCCGCCGCGCGTCGGGCAGCCGCTGCAGGCGCGGCGTCTCCACGTAGACGGCGATCCAGTCGGCCTTCAGGCTCGCGGCGAGCCGCGCGGCGGCGCGCACGAGCGTCGGCGCCTCGGGCCCCGGCCCGACGCACACGAGCAGCCGCTCGCGCGCCTGCCAGATGCGCTGGATCGAACGGTCGGCGCGGTATTCGCGCATCTGCGCGTCGACGCGGTCGGCCGTGCGCCGCAACGCCAGTTCGCGCAGCGCGATCAGGTTGCCCTTGCGGAAGAAGTTGCGCACCGCGCGCTCGGCCTGCTGCGCGAGATAGACCTTGCCGTCGCGCATCCGCGCGAGCAGTTCCTCGGCCGGCAGGTCGACCAGCGTGACCTCGTCGGCCGCGTCGAACACGCGGTCGGGCACGGTCTCCCACACGCGGATGCCGGTGATCGCGCCGACCACGTCGTTCAGGCTTTCGAGATGCTGGACGTTGACCGTGGTGTACACGTCGATGCCCGCGTCGAGCAGTTCGTAGACGTCCTGCCAGCGCTTCAGGTGACGCGCGCCCTGCACGTTCGAATGCGCGAGCTCGTCGACGAGGATCAGTTGCGGCGCACGCGCGAGCGCGCCGTCGAGATCGAATTCGGCGAGCGTGCGGCCGCGATAGTCGATGCGCGCGAGCGGCAGCACGTCGAGGCCGTCGAGCAGCGCGGCGGTTTCGCTGCGGCCGTGGGTCTCGACGATGCCGACGACGACGTCGACACCATCCTGCTTGCGCTGGCGCGCGGCCTGCAGCATCGCGTAGGTCTTGCCGACGCCCGCGGACGCGCCGAAGAAGATCTTGAGCTGGCCGCGCCGCTGCTTTTCTTCGTCGCGCTGCAGCTTGTCGAGGAGTTGGTCGGGATCGGGGCGGTTCATGCGTCGGGAAGGCGAAGCGCGGGATTGCGAACGAGTACCGTCATTGTTGTTCCAAATCGCCGCAAAAGGCAAAGACGGCGCATGCGCCGTCGGAAAGGCGCGTCCGGCGCGGATCGGGCCGCGCCGGACGCCGGTTGTCGCACACGCTCAGTGCGCGGCCTGCGCCGCGTCGAGCGCGAGGTTCAGCTTCAGCACGTTCACGCGCGGCTCGCCGAGCACGCCGAACTGGCGGCCGGCCGTGTTTGCGGCGACGAGCTGCGCGACCGCATCGGCCGTCAGGTTGCGCGCCTTCGCGACGCGCTCGACCTGGTACGCGGCGGCGGCCGGCGTGATCTCCGGATCGAGGCCGCTCGCCGACGCCGTCACGAGGTCGACGGGCACGGGCTTCGACATGTCGGTGCCCGCGTCGCGCAGCGCGGCGATGCGCGCCTTCACCTGGTCGGCGAGCGACGGGTTCAGCGGGCCGAGGTTCGAGCCGCCGGAGCCCGTCGCGTTGTACGGCATCGGCGACGTGGCCGACAGCCGGCCCCAGAAATACTTCGGCGCATCGAACGGCTGGCCGATCAGCGCGGAGCCGACCGCCTCGCCGTCCTTCTCGATCAGGCTGCCGTTCGCCTGCGACGGGAACACGGCCTGGCCGAACACGGTCATCACGGCCGGGTAGGCGAGCCCCGTCACGACGGTCAGTACGACGAAGATCACGACGAGCGGGCGAATCAACGATTTCATGATGGTTCTTCCTTCAGGTGCGGCGCATCAGGCCCAGCCGAGCGCGGCGAGCGTCATGTCGATCAGCTTGATGAACGGGAACGGCAGCAGCACGCCGCCGAGGCCGTACACCAGCAGGTTGCGGCGCAGCAGCGACGCGGCGCCGAGCGGCCGGTAGGTGACGCCCTTCAGCGCGAGCGGGATCAGCGCGACGATGATCAGCGCGTTGAAGATCACCGCCGACAGGATCGCCGACGCCGGCGACGTCAGATGCATGATGTCGAGCACGCGCAGCTGCGGGTACGTCGTCACGAACGCGGCCGGGATGATCGCGAAGTATTTCGCGATGTCGTTCGCGATCGAGAAGGTCGTCAGCGAGCCGCGCGTCATCAGCATCTGCTTGCCGATCTCGACGATCTCGATCAGCTTCGTCGGGTTCGAGTCGAGGTCGACCATGTTGCCGGCTTCCTTCGCCGCCTGCGTGCCGGTGTTCATCGCCACCGCCACATCGGCCTGCGCGAGCGCCGGCGCGTCGTTGGTGCCGTCGCCCGTCATCGCGACGAGGCGCCCCGCCGCCTGGTGCTCGCGGATCGTCGCGAGCTTGGTTTCCGGCGTCGCTTCCGCGAGGAAATCGTCGACGCCCGCTTCCGCCGCGATCGCCGCGGCGGTGAGCCGGTTGTCGCCCGTCACCATCACGGTCTTGATGCCCATCTTGCGTAGTTCCGCGAAGCGCTCCTTGATGCCGCCCTTCACGATGTCCTTCAGCTCGATCACGCCGAGCACGCGCGCCGCGCCGTCATGCAGGTCGGCCACGACGAGCGGCGTGCTGCCGCGGCGCGCGACGTCGTCGACCGCGCGGCGCACTTCGTCCGGAAAGCGGCTGCCGTGCGTCTCGACGTAGCGGCGGATCGCATCGGCCGCGCCCTTGCGGATTTCACGGCCGGGCAGATCGACGCCGCTCATCCGCGTCTGCGCGGAGAAGCCGAGGAACGTCGCATGCAGTTGCGCCATGTCGCGCTGGCGGATGTTGAAGCGTTCCTTCGCGAGCACGACGATGCTGCGGCCCTCCGGCGTTTCGTCGGCGAGCGACGACAGCTGCGCGGCGTCGGCCAGCGCTTCCTCGGTCACGCCCGGCGCGGGCACGAACATCGACGCCTGGCGGTTGCCGAGCGTGATCGTGCCGGTCTTGTCGAGCAGCAGCACGTCGACGTCGCCGGCCGCTTCCACCGCGCGGCCCGACGTCGCGATCACGTTCGCCTGCATCATCCGGCTCATCCCGGCCACGCCGATCGCGGACAGCAGCCCGCCGATCGTCGTCGGGATCAGGCACACGAGCAGCGCGACGAGCACGGTGATCGTCACCACGTGCCCGGCCTTCATCGCGTCGACCGCGAACATCGAGAACGGCAGCAGCGTCGCGGTCGCGAGCAGCATCACGATCGTCAGCGCGACGAGCAGGATCGTCAGCGCGACCTCGTTCGGCGTCTTCTTGCGCTTCGCGCCTTCGACCATCGCGATCATCCGGTCGAGGAACGCCTCGCCCGGGTTCGCCGTGACCTTCACGACGATCCAGTCGGACAGCACGCGCGTGCCGCCCGTCACCGACGAGAAGTCGCCGCCCGACTCGCGGATCACCGGCGCGGATTCGCCGGTGATCGCCGATTCGTCGACCGATGCGACGCCCTCGACGACTTCGCCGTCGGCCGGGATCACGTCGCCGGCCTCGACCAGCACGACGTCGCCCTTGCGCAGGTCGGACGCGGTCATGATGCGGATCGGCGACTTCGGATGCGGCTCGTTGAGCTTCTTCGCCATCACGTCCTTCTTCGCGCTGCGCAGCGATGCGGCCTGCGCCTTCGAGCGCCCTTCGGCGAGCGCTTCGGCGAAGTTCGCGAACAGCACCGTGAACCACAGCCACAGCGCGATCGCGAGGATGAAGCCCGCCGGCGCCTCGGCCTGGCCGACGAGCGCCGCGATCCACAGGATCGTGGTCAGGATGCTGCCGACGTACACGCAGAACATCACCGGGTTGCGGAACTGCGTGCGCGGCGTGAGTTTCTTGAACGAATCCACGATCGCCGGACGCAGCAGCGCCGGATCGAACATGGACCGTGTTGCGGAATGTTGAGTCATTGCGATCTCTTCAATCTCTTCAGTCTTTGCAAGGTGTCGCCATGCGGGCGCGCATCACGCGCCCAGCCACATCATCAGATGCTCGACGCCCGGGCCGAGCGCGAGCGCCGGCACGTAGGTCAGCGCGCCCACCAGCATCACGGTGCCGAGCAGCAGCACGACGAACAGCGGGCCGTGCGTCGGCAGCGTGCCGCTCGTCGCCGCGATGCGCTTCTTCGCGGCGAGCGAGCCGGCGATCGCCAGCACCGGCACGATCGTGCCGAAGCGGCCGAACCACATCGCGATCGCGGTCATCCAGTTGTAGAACGGCGTGCCGACCGTCAGGCCCGCGAACGCGCTGCCGTTGTTGTTCGCGGCCGAGCTGAACGCGTACAGGATTTCCGAGAAGCCGTGCGGGCCCGGATTCGCGATGCCGGCCTTGCCCGCATCGGCGAGCACCGCGATCGACGTGCCGAGCAGCACGAGCAGCGGCGTGAGCAGCACGACGATCGACACCATCTTCATCTCGTACGACTCGATCTTCTTGCCGACGTATTCCGGCGTGCGGCCGATCATCAGGCCCGCGACGAACACCGCGAGCAGCGCGAACACGAGCATCCCGTAGAGGCCGGAACCGACGCCGCCGTAGATCACCTCGCCGAGCTGCATCAGCAGCATCGGCACGAGACCGCCGAGCGGCGTCAGCGAATCGTGCATCGTGTCGACCGCGCCGCACGACGCGGCCGTCGTCGCGACCGTGAAGATGCCGGTCTGCGCGATGCCGAAGCGCGTTTCCTTGCCTTCCATGTTGCCGCCCGGTTGCAGCGCGCTCGTCGACTGGTCGACGTGCAGCGCGGCGAGCGTCGGGTTGCCGGCCTGCTCGGCGCTCACCTCGACGCCGATCGCGATCACGAACGCGACCGTCATCGCCGCGAGCACCGCGATGCCCTGCCGGCGGTCGCCGATCATCCGGCCGAACACGAGGGCCAGCGCGGCCGGGATGATCAGGATCGAGAAGATCTGCAGGAAGTTCGCGAACGGCGTCGGGTTCTCGTACGGATGCGCGGAGTTCGCGTTGAAGAAGCCGCCGCCGTTGGTGCCGAGCATCTTGATCGCTTCCTGCGACGCGACCGGACCCATCGCGAGCGTCTGCTTCACGAGCGGCGTGGGCACCGTCACCGGGTTGCCCTTGTCGTCCTTGACCGGGTTGCCCTGCGCGTCGAGCTTCGGCGCCGCGTAGGTGCTCGCCTGCAGCACCGGCACGTCCTGGTACGCCTTCATGTTCTGGATCACGCCCTGGCTCATCAGCAGCGCGGCGACGAGCGCGGCCATCGGCACGAGCACGTACAGCGTCACGCGCGTGAGGTCGACCCAGAAGTTGCCGATCGTCTGCGCGGTATGACGCGCGAAGCCGCGGATCAGCGCGATCACGACGACGATGCCCGTTGCCGCCGACAGGAAGTTCTGCACGGTCAGGCCGAGCATCTGCGTCAGGTAGCTGACGGTCTGCTCGGGCGTGTAGTCCTGCCAGTTGGTGTTGGTGACGAAGCTGACGGCCGTGTTGAACGCACCGTCGGCCGTCATCGCGCCGAACTGCTGCGGATTGCCGGGCAGGAACCCCTGCAGGCGCAGCAGGCCGTACAGGAACAGCGCGCCGAGCGCGTTGAACGCGATCGTGGCGATCGCATACTGCTTCCAGTTCATTTCGGTGCCGGCGTCGACGCCGGCGATGCGGTACAGCGCGCGCTCGAGCGGCCCGAACACGCGCACGACACGCGAACTGCCGTCCATCACGCCCGTGAGGTAGCGCGCGACCGGCACGGCCGCCGCGAGCAGCACGACGATGAACAGCAGTATCTGCAACAGGTTGTTCGCGTTCATTCGATGTCCTCCGCGCGCAGCAGCGCAAAGACGAGATACGCGAACAGCAGGGCCGTCGAGGCACCCGCGAGCCAAAGCATCCAGGTCATGCGCGTCCCCCGCGACCGTATTGCACGAGCTTCTCGCAACCGGCAAGCAAACCGAGGATCAGCGCGGTGAACAACACCAGTGCGCCGATGAAAACCCCATCCATTTTTGTGTTCTCCGTCGTCGAAATCGGACGACTAGAACCTTATGGGATCGCGCGTAAAGGTCGGGTCAAAGCTGATCGGGCCGGTATAAAAAACCCGTAAACGCGTGCGGCGGGAAACGGCGGGCGGGACGAAGACGGAGCGGGCGGCGGCCAGCGCCGCCCGTCGCGGTGCGTGCCGGCGTGGCGCCGGCACGAAGGGATGGGTCAGGGAACGAGGATCGTCGAGCCGGTCGTCTTGCGCGACTCGAGGTCGGCATGCGCGCGGCCGACTTCCGCGAGCGGATAGCGCTGGTTGATGCTCGTCTTCACCTTGCCCGACAGGATCACGTCGAACAGCTCGGCGGTCGCGGATTCGAGATCCGCACGCTTCGCGATGTACGAGAACAGCGTCGGCCGCGTGAAGAACAGCGAACCGCGCGACGAGAACTCCTTCGAGTCGATCGCCGGCAGCGGGCCCGATGCATTGCCGAAGCTGACGAAAAACCCGAGCGGCGCGAGGCAGTCGAGCGAACCGATGTAGGTATCCTTGCCGATCGAGTCGTAGACGACCGGCACACCCGCGCCGTTCGTGATCTCCTTCACGCGCTGCGTGAAGTTCTCGCGCGTATAGACGATCGGATAATCGCAGCCGTGCGCCTTCGCGAGCGCGGCCTTCTCGTCGGAGCCCACCGTCCCGATCACGGTCGCGCCGAGCGCCTTCGCCCACTGGCACACGAGCAGGCCGACACCGCCGGCCGCCGCGTGGATCAGGATCGTGTCACCGGCCTTGACCGGGTACGTGCGGCGCAGCAGGTAGTGCGCGGTCAGCCCCTGCAGCATCACCGACGCCGCGTCGTCGTAGCTGATCCCGTCGGGCAGTTTCACGAGCCGCTCGGCCGGCATCACGCGCTCCTGCGCATATGCGCCCGGCGGCTGCCCGACGTAGGCGACGCGATCGCCCGCCTTGAGCGCGGTCACGCCCTCGCCGACGGCCGTCACCTCGCCCGCCGCCTCCATCCCGAGGCCGCCGGGCAGCGGCTGCGGATAGAGGCCGGTGCGGAAATACACGTCGATGTAGTTGAGCCCGACCGCATGCTGCCGGATGCGGACTTCGCCCGCCTTCGGCTCGCCGACCTCGACATCGACCCACTTCATCACGTCCGGGCCGCCCGGCTGGTCGTATCGGATTGCTTTCGGCATCGTTTCGCTCCTCGTTTCTGAATCGGTCAGGGGATATTCGGGTCGCCGACGCGCTCCGATGCCGATCGGTACGGGACCGGCGGCGGTGCGCGTCGCGACGCCCGATTCTCGCGCGTCACGGCCGGGCGTGCATGGCCCTGCCGTCAGCAAGGGCAATCTGGCCGGCGGCCGACTAGCAAACGTCCTGCATGTTGCGCGCCAGATCGTCGAGCAGCATCCGCGCGGTCGCCACGTTCGTCGCGACCGGCACGTCGTGCACGTCGCACGCGCGCACCAGCGCGGTGATGTCCGGATCGTGCGGCTGCGCGGTCATCGGGTCGCGCAGGAACACGACGATGTCGACGCGGCCTTCGGCCAGTTCCGCCCCGATCTGCAGGTCGCCGCCGAGCGGCCCCGACAGCTTGCGCTCGACCTCGAGCCCGTGCGCGGCGGCGATACGGCCGCCCGTCGTACCCGTTCCGACCAGCCTGCATTGCGCGAGCGTCTCGCGGTACTGGCCCGCGAGCGCGACGATCTCGTCCTTCTTCGCGTCGTGCGCGATCAATGCGATGCGGGGTTTGCTCATCTCCGTTTCCTTCGTGGGTCGATTGTTGTCGTATGCGTGAATGGCGGTGCGCGCGTCAGAACGTGCCCGGATACGCGCCGCCGTCGAGCAGCCAGTTCTGCCCGGTGATGTAGCCGGCGTGGACGCTGCAGAGGAACGCGCACGCCGCGCCGAATTCGGCACGCGTGCCGAGGCGCCCGGCCGGGATTTCCTTCGCGCGCCGCGCGCGCATCTCGTCGACCGTCACGCCCTGTGCCTTCGCCGACGCCGCGAGCGTCGTCGCGATCCGGTCGGTGTCGAACAGCCCGGGCAGCAGGTTATTGATCGTCACGCCCTGCCCCGCGACCTTGCGCGACAGCCCCGCGACGAAGCCGGTCAGCCCCGAGCGCGCGCCGTTCGACAGCGCGAGCACGTCGATCGGCGCCTTCACGGCCGAACTCGTGATGTTGACGATCCGGCCGAAACCGCGCCCGATCATCCCGTCGACGGTCGCGCGAATCAGCTCGATCGGCGTCAGCATGTTCGACTCCAGCGCGCGGATCCAGTCGTCGTGCGAGAAATCGCGGAAGTCGCCGGGCGGCGGCCCGCCGGCATTCGTCACGAGAATGTCCGGCTGCGGGCAGGCGGCGAGCGCGGCCGCGCGGCCGTCGGGCGTCGTGATGTCGCAGGCGACGGCGGTGATCGACACGTTCGACTGGGCGCGGATCTCCTCCGCGGTTTCCTCCAGCGTGTCGCGCGTGCGCGCGACGATCACGAGATTCACGCCCTCGGCGGCCAGCGCTTCCGCGCAGCCGCGTCCGAGCCCCTTGCTCGCCGCGCACACGAGCGCGGTCTTTCCTGCGATGCCGAGATCCATCGTCGATTCCCTTATGGCGACGCGCGCCGGCGCGGCCCGGCCGCATCGCCGGACGGGCGAACGGGCGCGAACGGCCGGACACGGCGCGCGGATTGTCGTGAGACGTCGATAATATCCGGATCACGCGGCGCGCCTTGGTAAAATTGCGGCCATAAGCGGCGGCCGGCGTGGCGCCATCGCCGCCCCCGATCCCCTTTTGCCGCCAAGGCACCCCGTCATGAAACAGGACAGCCGTTTCCCGAATCTCTTCATCACCGATCACCCGCTGATCCAGCACAAGCTGACCCACATGCGCGACAAGGACACATCGACGCGCACGTTCCGCGAACTGCTGCGCGAGATCACGCTGCTGATGGGCTACGAGATCACCCGTAACCTCCCGATCACGACCAAGCGGGTCGAAACCCCGCTCGTGGCGGTCGACGCGCCGGTGATCGCGGGCAAGAAGCTCGCGATCGTGCCCGTGCTGCGCGCCGGCATCGGGATGTCGGACGGCCTGCTCGACCTGGTGCCGTCCGCGCGCGTCGGCCACATCGGCGTCTACCGCGCCGAGGATCACCGCCCGGTCGAATACCTGGTGCGCCTGCCCGATCTCGAGGATCGCATCTTCATCCTGTGCGACCCGATGGTCGCGACCGGCTATTCGGCCGTGCACGCGGTCGACGTGCTCAAGCGCCGCAACGTGCCGGCCGCGAACATCATGTTCGTCGCGCTGGTCGCCGCGCCCGAGGGCGTGCAGGTGTTCCAGGACGCGCACCCGGACGTGAAGCTGTTCGTCGCGTCGCTCGACTCGCACCTGAACGAGCACGCGTACATCGTGCCGGGCCTGGGCGACGCGGGCGACCGCCTGTTCGGCACCAAGAACTGACGCACGTCGCCGCCGGGCCGCGCGGCCCGGCAAACCGAACGGCCCGCCCGGCCGTTCGGCCATGCACGGCGGCCCCGAAGCGACGGTCGCCGCGTGATAAAATCACGTTCCACTCGACACGCGCGGCCCCGCGGCATCACGCCCGCCCAGACGGCCGCCGATTCAACGACACATTGGCACAATCGCCCGCGCAGCGCGCCCGGGCACGGAGAAAGGTATGGCTGGTCATTCGAAATGGGCCAACATCAAGCATAAGAAGGCAGCGGCCGACGCGAAGCGCGGCAAGATCTGGACCCGCCTGATCAAGGAAATCCAGGTCGCGGCCCGCCTCGGCGGCGGCGACGCCAGCTCGAACCCGCGTCTGCGTCTCGCGGTCGACAAGGCAGCCGACGCGAACATGCCGAAGGACAACGTCAAGCGCGCGATCGACCGCGGCGTCGGCGGCGCGGACGGCGCGAACTACGAAGAAATCCGTTACGAAGGCTACGGCATCAGCGGCGCGGCGATCATCGTCGACACGCTGACCGACAACCGCACCCGCACGGTCGCGGAAGTCCGTCATGCATTCTCGAAGTTCGGCGGCAACATGGGCACCGACGGTTCGGTCGCGTTCATGTTCGATCACGTCGGCCAGTTCCTGTTCGCGCCCGGCACGTCGGAAGACGCGCTGATGGAAGCGGCGCTCGAAGCCGGCGCGGACGACGTCAGCACGAACGACGACGGCTCGATCGAAGTGCTGTGCGACTGGCAGGCCTTCTCGGCGGTGAAGGACGCGCTCGAAGCCGCGGGCTTCAAGGCCGAACTCGCCGAAGTGACGATGAAGCCGCAGAACGAAGTCGAATTCACCGGCGACGATGCGGCGAAGATGCAGAAGCTCCTGGACGCGCTCGAGAACCTCGACGACGTGCAGGAGGTGTATACGAACGCCGTCATCGTCGAGGAATGAGATGCCGGCCGCCGTGCGCATCGTCGCGACGGCGGCCCGACCGATTTCGCGGCCGGCGCGCCTGAGCGTGCCGGCCGCCCTGTTTTCTAGTCTGCGGGGAATCCCATGAAACTACTCGTCGTCGGTTCCGGCGGCCGCGAACATGCGCTGGCGTGGAAGCTCGCGCAGTCGCCGCGTGTCCAGATGGTCTACGTCGCGCCCGGCAATGGCGGCACGGCGCAGGACGAGCGTCTGAAGAACGTCGACATCACGTCGCTCGACGCACTCGCCGATTTCGCGGAAAGCGAAGGCGTCGCCTTCACGCTCGTCGGCCCGGAAGCACCGCTCGCGGCCGGCATCGTCAACCTGTTCCGCGCCCGCGGCCTGAAGGTGTTCGGCCCGACCCGCGAAGCCGCGCAGCTCGAAAGCTCGAAGGATTTCGCGAAGGCGTTCATGAAGCGCCACGGCATTCCGACCGCCGACTACGAAACCTTCTCCGACGCCGCCGCCGCGCACGCGTACATCGACGCGAAGGGTGCGCCGATCGTCGTGAAGGCCGACGGCCTCGCGGCCGGCAAGGGTGTCGTCGTCGCGATGTCGCTGGAAGAAGCGCATGCCGCGGTCGACATGATGCTGTCGGGCAACAAGCTCGGCGACGCCGGCGCGCGCGTCGTGATCGAGGAATTCCTCGACGGCGAGGAAGCGAGCTTCATCGTGATGGTCGACGGCAAGCACGCGCTGGCGCTGGCTTCCAGCCAGGACCACAAGCGCCTGCTCGACGAGGACCGCGGCCCGAACACGGGCGGCATGGGCGCCTACTCGCCCGCGCCGATCGTCACGCCGCAGATGCACGCACGCGTGATGCGCGAAATCATCATGCCGACGGTGCGCGGGATGGAGAAGGACGGCATCCGCTTCACGGGCTTCCTGTATGCGGGCCTGATGATCGACAAGGAAGGCAATCCGCGCACGCTCGAGTTCAACTGCCGGATGGGCGACCCGGAGACGCAGCCGATCATGGCGCGCCTGAAGAGCGATTTCTCGAAGGTCGTCGAACAGGCGATCGCGGGCACGCTCGACACGGTCGAGCTCGACTGGGACCGCCGCACCGCGCTCGGCGTCGTGCTGGCCGCGCACGGCTATCCGGACGCGCCGCGCAAGGGCGACCGCATCAACGGGATCCCGGCCGAGACCGAACAGGCCGTGACGTTCCATGCGGGCACGACGCTCGCCGAAGGCGACAAGCTCGTCACGTCGGGCGGCCGCGTGCTGTGCGTGGTCGGTCTCGCCGATTCGGTGCGCGAAGCGCAGCAGCATGCGTACGACACGATCAACCAGATCAATTTCGAAGGCATGCAGTACCGCCGCGACATCGGCTTTCGCGCGCTGAACCGCAAGAGCGCGTGACGCCCTGACCGCCGCCTTGCCGTCGCAAGCGGCGGCCTCCTCTGCCGGGGTTCGATAGAATGCCCGGCAGATGCCTTTTTTACGGCCGCCGCTTCGCGCGGAGGCACCCAGTTCAGACATGACCGATTCGACCTACGACGTGGCGCGCGTGCGCACGTACCTCCAGGGCCTGCAGACACGCATCGCCGACGCGCTCGGCGCGCTCGACGGCACGCCGCTCGCGACCGATGCGTGGCAGCGCGGGCCGGAAGAGCGCCTGCGCGGCGGCGGCTGCACGCGGATTCTCGAAGGCGGCCGCGTGTTCGAGCGCGCGGGGATCGGTTTTTCCGACGTCGCGGGCGACGCGCTGCCGCCGTCGGCGAGCGCCGCGCGCCCGCAGCTGGCCGGCCGCGGCTTCGAGGCGCTCGGCGTGTCGCTCGTGCTGCACCCGCGCAACCCGTACTGCCCGACGGTGCACATGAACGTGCGGATGCTGATCGCGACGAAGCCCGGCGAGGCGCCGATCTTCTGGTTCGGCGGCGGGATGGATCTGACACCGGTTTATCCGTTCGAGGACGACGCGCGCCATTTCCACCAGACCTGCAAGGACGCGCTCGACCCGTTCGGCGCCGAGCTCTATCCGCGCTTCAAGACGTGGTGCGACGAGTATTTCTTCCTGAAGCACCGCAACGAGACGCGCGGCATCGGCGGGATCTTCTTCGACGACTTCGCCGAACCCGGATTCGAACGCTCGTTCGAGATGATGCAGAGCGTCGGCGACGCGTTCCTGAATGCGTATCTGCCGATCGTCGAACGCCGCATCGCGCTGCCGTACGGCGAGCGTGAACGCGACTTCCAGGCTTACCGGCGCGGCCGCTACGTGGAATTCAACCTCGTGTTCGACCGCGGCACGCTGTTCGGCCTGCAAAGCGGCGGCCGGACCGAATCCATCCTGATGTCGATGCCGCCGGTCGCGAACTGGCGCTACAACTGGCAACCCGAGCCGGGCTCGCCCGAAGCGCGCCTGAGCGAGTTCCTCGTGCCGCGCGACTGGGTCTGAGCCCGCCGCGCCCCGCCGCCCCAAGAACAGGACACGTTTTTCTGAACACCACCGCCCGCCCCGCCCCGCAGCCGCGAACGCCGTCACGTCGCATCGGCCTGCTGGGCGGCACGTTCGATCCGATCCACGACGGCCACCTCGCGCTTGCGCGCCGGTTCGCCGACGTGCTCGGGCTGACCGACCTCGTGCTGCTGCCCGCCGGGCAGCCTTACCAGAAGCGCGACGTGTCGGCCGCCGAGCATCGGCTCGCGATGACGCGCGCCGCTGCCGGCTCGCTGTCCCTGCCCGGCGTGACGATCACCGTCGCAACCGACGAGATCGAGCATGCGGGGCCGACCTACACGGTCGAGACGCTCGCGCGCTGGCGCGAGCGGATCGGCCCCGACGCTTCGCTGTCGCTGCTGATCGGCGCCGACCAGCTGGTGCGGCTCGACACGTGGCGCGACTGGCGCAAGCTGTTCGACTATGCGCACGTGTGCGCGTCGACGCGCCCGGGCTTCGACCTCGGCACGGCGCCGCCTGCCGTCGCGCAGGAAATCGCGCGGCGGCAGGCCGGCGCCGACGTGCTGAAAGCGACACCGGCCGGCCATCTGCTGATCGACACGACGCTGGCGTTCGATATCGCCGCAACCGACATCCGTGCGCACCTGCGCGAATGCATCGCGCGTCACGCGCAAATGCCCGATGCGTCGGCCGAGCATGTGCCGGCCGCCGTCTGGGCCTATATTCTTCAACATCGTCTCTACCATTCCTGATTCCATGGATATCCGCAAACTGCAGCGCGTGATCGTCGACGCTCTCGAAGACATCAAGGCGCAAGACATCAAGGTGTTCAACACCAGCCACCTGACCGAACTGTTCGACCGCGTGATCGTCGCGTCGGGCACGTCGAACCGCCAGACCAAGGCGCTCGCGTCGAGCGTGCGCGACAAGGTCAAGGAAGCCGGCGGCGACATCGTCAGCTCCGAGGGCGAAGACACGGGCGAATGGGTGCTGGTCGACTGCGGCGACGCCGTCGTGCACATCCTGCAACCGGCACTGCGCCAATACTACAACCTCGAGGAAATCTGGGGCGACAAGCCCGTGCGGATGAAGCTCGGCGGCGGCAAGGGCCCGAACGGCGTCGCGACGGCCGGCGAAGACGAGGACGACGAGGAAGAAGCGCCCGCACGCCCGGCGCGCAAGACGGCGGCCCGCCGCCGCTGACCCGCAGCGAGTCGTCCCGATGAAGCTTTTCATCCTCGCGGTCGGCCACAAGATGCCCGGCTGGATCGCGTCCGGCTTCGACGAATACACGAAGCGCATGCCGCCCGAGCTGCGCATCGAGCTGCGCGAGATCAAGCCCGAACTGCGTTCGGGCGGCCGCAGCGCGGAAAGCGTGATGGCGGCCGAGCGGCAGAAGATCGAGGCCGCGTTGCCGAAGGGCGCGCGCATCGTCGCGCTCGACGAGCGCGGCCGCGACTGGACCACCATGCAGCTCGCGCAGGCGCTGCCCGGCTGGCAGCAGGACGGCCGTGACGTCGCGTTCGTGATCGGCGGCGCCGACGGGCTCGATCCGGAACTCAAGGCGCGCGCCGACCTGCTGCTGCGCATTTCGAGCATGACGCTGCCGCACGGGATGGTGCGCGTGCTGCTCGCCGAACAGCTTTACCGGGCGTGGAGCATCACGCAGAATCACCCCTACCACCGCGCATGACGCGTCGTCCTCGGGACGCGCGGCGCGCGCGCTCAACGAGATAACGACACCATGCCGTCCAGCACGCCCCCCGCCCTTTTTCCGACCCTTTACCTTGCTTCGCAAAGCCCGCGCCGCCAGGAGCTGCTGCAGCAGATCGGCGTGCGCTTCGAATTGCTGCTGCCGCGTCCCGACGAGGACGCCGAGGCGCTCGAAGCCGAACTGCCCGGCGAAGCCGCCGATGCGTACGTCCGGCGCGTGACCGTCGCGAAGGCCGAGGCCGCGCGTGCGCGCCTCGTCGCGAGCGGCAAGCCGGCCGCGCCGGTGCTGGTTGCGGACACCACCGTGACGATCGACGGCGCGATCCTCGGCAAGCCGGCCGATGCCGCCGACGCGCTCGCGATGCTGACCCGCCTCGCGGGCCGCGAACACGACGTGCTGACCGCGGTCGCGGTGATCGGCGCCGACGGCGAACTGCTGCCGCCCGCGCTGTCGCGCTCGTCGGTGCGCTTCGCGGCCGCGCCGCGCGAGGCGTTCGAACGTTACGTCGACACCCGCGAACCGTTCGGCAAGGCCGGCGCCTACGCGATCCAGGGGCGCGCGGCCGAATTCATCGAGCGAATCGAAGGCTCCCATTCGGGTATCATGGGTCTGCCCCTCTTTGAGACCGCGGCACTGCTGCGCGCCGCGCGCGTCGACTTCTGAATCCCACCATGAACGAAGAAATCCTGATCAACCTCACGCCGCAGGAAACGCGGGTCGCACTCGTCCAGCAAGGCGCGGTGCAGGAGCTTCACGTCGAGCGCACGCTGTCGCGCGGGCGGGTCGGCAACATCTACCTCGGCAAGGTCGTGCGCGTGCTGCCCGGCATGCAGTCGGCATTCATCGACATCGGCCTCGAGCGCGCGGCTTTTCTGCACGTCGCGGACATCTGGCATCCGCGCCTCGCGGGCGAGCCGCAGTCGAGCACGCCGCACCAGCCGATCGAGAAGACCGTCTTCGAAGGCCAGACGCTGATGGTCCAGGTGATCAAGGATCCGATCGGCACGAAGGGCGCGCGACTGTCGACGCAGGTCAGCATCGCGGGCCGCACGCTCGTGTACCTGCCGCAGGAGCCGCACATCGGCATCTCGCAGAAGATCGAGAGCGAGGCCGAGCGCGAGGCCGTGCGCGCACGGCTGACCGCCGTGATCCCGCCGGACGAGAAAGGCGGCTACATCGTGCGCACGATCGCCGAGGACGCGACTTCCGACGAACTGGCGGGCGACGTCACGTATCTGCGCAAGACCTGGGCGACGATCGTCGCGCAAGCGCAGCGGCTGCCGGCGACGAGCCTGCTGTACCAGGATCTCGATCTCGCGCAGCGCGTGTTGCGCGATTTCGCGAACGACGACACGACGCGCATTCAGGTCGATTCGCGCGAGACCTACCAGCGCCTCGCGGACTTCGCGGGCGAGTTCACGCCGGCGGTGAGCCCGAAGCTGCATCACTACACCGGCGAGCGGCCGCTGTTCGACCTGTACAACATCGAGACGGAGATCCAGCGCGCGCTGTCGCGCCGCGTCGACCTGAAGTCGGGCGGCTACCTGATGATCGACCAGACCGAGGCGATGACGACGATCGACGTGAACACCGGCGGCTACGTCGGTGCGCGCAACTTCGATGACACGATCTTCAAGACCAACCTCGAGGCCGCGCACACGATCGCGCGGCAGCTGCGTCTGCGCAACCTCGGCGGGATCATCATCATCGACTTCATCGACATGGAGAACGCCGAGCATCGCGACGCGGTCCTGTCCGAGCTGAAGAAGGCGCTGTCGCGCGATCGCACGCGCGTGACGGTCAACGGCTTCTCGCAGCTCGGGCTCGTCGAGATGACGCGCAAGCGCACGCGCGAATCGCTCGCGCACGTGCTGTGCGAGCCGTGCCCGACCTGCCAGGGCAAGGGCCAGGTGAAGACGTCGCGCACCGTCTGCTACGACATCCTGCGCGAGATCCTGCGCGAGTCGCGCCAGTTCAATCCGCGCGAATTCCGCGTGATCGCCGCGCAGCAGGTGATCGACCTGTTCCTCGACGAGGAGTCGCAGCATCTCGCGATGCTGATCGACTTCATCGGCAAGCCGGTATCGCTGCAGGTCGAGTCGAACCTGAGCCAGGAGCAGTACGATATCGTGCTGATGTGACGTTCCGCCCATTCGCCGCCGGCCTCGCCGCGCGGCGAACCGTGCGGCAACCTCAGCCCTGATCCGTAGGGTTATAGCTCCAGATCACGAGCCCCCAGTTTGTCGATTTGATGTCGGGAAACCTCTCCCCCGCGTTGAAATAGCGCCGCCCCTGTTCGCTGCCCAGTGCGGGACAGACCCACCATCCGCTCTGCGGCACGACGTCACCGGGCCTCGCCTTCAGCTTCGCCGAGGCATTTGGCCGGACAGGTTCGCTCGAACCCGATGTAACAGGACACCATTCCACGGCGAGCTGGTTTTCCGTACTACCTGCGGCAACCACCCGGCGAGCCTCCGGCGTATCGTCGAACCGCGTCCGAAAAGTCGTCTCGCCCTGTTGTACGTCACCAAAGGCGCCCCCCAAAAAGCGCACGCCCGTTAGATCCGCCCCCCTGAAATCGACCCCGCTCATATCGCAATTCTCAAACACGGCGTCAGTCAGTCGCGCGGCGTCAAACCGAGATGCAGTGAGTCTGCACTCGACGAAACGAGTAGCCACGAAATCGCATCGCGATGTCGTATTCCAGCGCAACTCGTTTCGCTCAGCCAGGACCCCGGAAAAATTGCATTCCACGAGCTCCGACGAATTCAGACTTCCCTCTGCCATCGTCACACCGGAAAGATCGCTATTGCTCAACTTGGCATGCTCGATGAACGATTGCCGGAATCGCGCATGGCGAAAGTCGACACCCGCGCCGTAGACCGGGAGCATTTGCGCTAGGTGAAATCCGCACCTTTTGAAGGAGACGCCGTCCAGAATCGCGTATTGAAACCCGACTTCTTCAAATTGCGCTCCATCGAACGTAGCAAAGGCGAGATGGCTGTAGCTCAAGTCGAGATTCGCGAGCTTGGTATCCGGGAGCGATGCTCCTCGAAGATCGATCGTCGGCGATCCATCCAGTACATGGGGCAGCGAATCGCACAGAGGCACCCATTCGTCCTCCGGCAACGCGCCCTTGATCGCATCGAGTAGGTCCTTGTACTTCCCGACGTTCCATCGATCGCGCAATTCCCGCACTTCGGCGGCGTTCATCTGCATCCAATTTCTCCGGACAATTTTGTGATTACCTTGGCAATTTACGCGCCATCAATTTTCCGCTTCGACTCGTCACCACTTCATAGACTGCCTCCACCTGCTCCGGCTTAATCCTTCCTGGCACTGCAATTTCCACCTCGCCGTGTACAGCGTGCCAAAGCTGCCGTCGGGCTTTCGAACGCGGCCTTCAAGTGCAGCAAGGCGGTCGCGTCAATGCCCGCCACGTACAGTTACCTCAAGAAGACGGACCGACGGCCATGCGATACACTGCGCGACCGATCTCCACGTAACGCGTTATTTATCCAACACCATGAGCCAACGCCACAACCGCCGCCAGCGCAAGAAACTCCACATCGCCGAGTTCCAGGAACTCGCGTTCAACGCGACCGCGCATTACCGCAACGAGCTGTCCGACCTCGAGCGCGGCCAGCTCATCGACGCGTTCATCGATTTCGTCGAAGCGAACGGGCTGCTGACCGTCGCATCCGCCGACGAAGGGATCGGCGCCTACGTGATCTCCGGCGCGCCGCGCGGCACGACGACCGATGCCGACCGCGAGAACGTCCGAGCATGGCTGGCCGCACGTCCGGAGCTGACCGACGTCAAGGTCAGCGAATTCAGCGACGCGTGGTATCCGGACGCCTGACGTTCCGGTTGCTCCGCGCCTCGCACTGCGCCCCGGTGACGACGATGCTCGGCTCGCTGGTCAAGTAACGCCACGTCGGAAGCCCGTGCGGCGCCCGTCCCGTCGTCGACGGTCGGGCGCCGCGCTCGTTGTGCCCCCCCAAACGCCGCCCTTGCGGCGATCGCCCCCGCCATTTCCCGGTCATCCCGCGCCCGATTCCTCGCATAAATCGGTCCTGAAAGGAAGACACGTTAAACTCTCACCTCGCGTGGTGCGCCGCCCGCACCCGCCATCCATCGCCAGCCGCGAGCCCCCGGGCCCGCCCCCGACCCATGGAGTGAGTGTCAATGAGCGGCGGACTCCCGTTTCCCGCATCCCGCATGTCGTTCCCGTCCTCGACGGTTTTCCTCGTTCTCGCGGCCGCCGCGCTGCTGTCCGGCTGCGGGCTGCTGCCGACCCAGAATCCGCCCGCGCCGATCAGCGAGGCGCTCGTCGAGCCCGTCGAGGAAACCGCCGGCGAACCGCTGACGATGCCGCCCGTGCCGCCGCTCGTCCAGCCGGAGGAACCGGAAGCGCCGAAGAAGCCGCACCGTGAAGTGGCGAAGCCGAAACCGGTGCAGCGCCCCGAATCGCCGACGCCGCCTCCGCCGCCCCCGCCGCCGCTCGTCGCGACACGCCCGCTCGACCGCACCCAGATCCACGCGCTGCTCGACAGCGAGGTCGCGCGCCGCAACGGCAAGGTGATCGGCCGCGCGGTCGACATGGTGACCGACGCAAGCGGCAAACCGCGCGAGATGATCGTCAACCTGCAGGGGTTCATGGGTATCGGCGACCGCAAGGTCGTCTTCCCGTGGAACGTGTTCCGCTTCACGCCGGGCGGCAAACAGGAACCGATCGTGCTCGACGTGCCGTCGGGCGACCTGCCGCCGGCCGCCCGGCCCAAGGCCGTGCCGCTGTCGGGCTCGGCCGCGGCGTCGCCCACGACGCGTCTGCCGTTGCTCGACAGCGACGTCGAACGCCCGAACGGCACGAAGATCGGCCGGGTCGTCGACGTGCTCATCGACCGCGGCGCGCAACCGCAGGCCGTCGTGCTCGACCTCGGCGGGCTCGTCAATACCGACCGCCGTTCGATCGCCGCGAGCTGGGGCGCGCTGCGCTTCGTCACGCGCGACAAGGCGCTGCGTCCGCAACTCGACCTGAACGACGCGCAGATCAAGGCGTCGCCGCCCTACGCGGCCGACAAGCCGATCGTCGTGGTCTCGCCGCCGGTCACCGCCGCCGCGCCGGCTTCGCCTGCGAGTGCCGCCCGATGACGATCAAGCATTCCGTCAGCGTTCGCAGTCTCCGGGCCCTCGACTGGCTCAACTTTTTCGTTGCAAACGTTCAAACCGGGTTCGGTCCGTTCATCGCGTCCTACCTCGCATCGCACAAGTGGACGCAGGGCGAGATCGGCATGGTGCTGTCGATCGGCACGATCAGCGCGATGGTCAGCCAGGTGCCGGGCGGCGCCGCCGTCGACGCGCTGAAGAACAAGAAAGGCGCGGCCGCGTGGGCGATCGCGGCCATCATCCTGTCCGCGGTGCTGCTCGCGTCGAGCCCGACGATCGTGCCGGTGATCGCGGCCGAAGTGTTCCACGGCTTCGCGAGCTGCATGCTCGTGCCCGCGATGGCCGCGATCTCGTTCTCGCTGGTCGGCCGCGCCGACCTCGGCGACCGGCTCGGCCGCAACGCACGCTGGGCATCGATCGGCAGCGCGGTCGCGGCGGGCCTGATGGGGCTCACCGGCGAGTATTTCTCCGCGCGCGCGGTGTTCTGGCTGACCGCGGTACTGGCGTTGCCCGCGCTGTTCGCGCTCGCGATGATCCAGCCGACACATGAAGTGATCCCGCATGCATCGGCACCCGACGACCGCGACGAAGGCGAGGAGCGCGAGACGCTGCTCGAGCTGCTGCGCGATCGCCGGATGCTGATCTTCGCGGCGTGCGTCGTGCTGTTCCACCTGTCGAACGCGGCGATGCTCAACCTCGCGGCCGGCGAAGTGACGGCCGGGATGGGCGAGAACGTGCAGCTCGTGATCGCCGCGTGCATCATCGTGCCGCAGGCGATCGTCGCGATGCTGTCGCCGTGGGTCGGCCGCTCCGCGCAACGCTGGGGGCGCCGGCCGATCCTGCTGCTCGGCTTCTCGGCGCTGCCGGTGCGCGCGCTGCTGTTCGCCGGCGTAAGCAGCCCCTACCTGCTGGTGCCGGTGCAGATGCTCGACGGCATCAGCGCGGCCGTGTTCGGCGTGATGCTGCCGCTGATCGCGGCCGACGTCGCGGGCGGAAAGGGCCGCTACAACCTGTGCATCGGGCTGTTCGGGCTCGCGGCCGGAATCGGCGCGACGCTCAGCACCGCCGTGGCCGGCTTTGTCGCCGATCACTTCGGCAATGCGGTCAGCTTCTTCGGGCTCGCCGCCGCCGGCACGCTCGCGGTGCTGCTGGTCTGGCTCGCGATGCCGGAAACGCGCGTCGAGAACGGCGACGCGACCACCGGCGAGCCGGCCGCCGCATCGCCGGAACAGGCGCACTGACGCGCTCGCCCCGCTTCCCGGCCCGACACGATGGATACGATCAGGACACTCAACGAAGCCCGCCAGCAGATCCAGCAGTCGATCTTCGATCTGTTCAAGGGACTGACTTTCGGCGAGCGGCTCACGCAAGGCGCGCTGATGGCGTTGCAAGCCGTCTGCGGCGCGTGCCTCGCGTACATGATCGGCCGCGCGCTGCACACCGAGCAGGCCGTGTGGGCGGCGGTCACCGCGATCGCCGTCACGCAGCACAACTATTCGGACACGATGTCGCTGTCGCGCGACCAGTTCATCGGCGCGATGATCGGCGGCCTGGTCGGCTTCGCGGGCGCCGCGCTCGGCGGCGACCGCCTCGTCGCCTATGCGATCGCGGTCGCGGTCACGATCGTCAGCTGCTGGTGCCTGAACGTCGGCAGCGCGGCGCGGCTCGGCGGCGTGACCGCGACGATCGTGCTGCTGTTTCCAGGCAACGGCCCACTATGGGACATTCCGCTGATGCGGCTCGGGGAAGTGGCGCTCGGCACCGTCTGCGCGCTGGCCGTGTGCTGGGCGATGTCGCGGGTCGAGCGGCGCTGGTTCCGCCGCGCGGCGGACAAAGATAAGGACAAGGACAAGTGACGCGGCTGCCGGAACACACGCCCCGGCAGCCGGATGAATCGATGATCGGCGGCGGGTGTTACGGACCGACCCGCAGCACGATGCCCGAGCCGATCTGCACGAGCAGGTAGTCGCCGCCGACGCCCACCCAGTGATAGCCACGCGGCGGCGGGCTCAGGCGATAGCCGCGCCAGTCGTCGACCACGTACTGGCGATCGCGGAATTCGTCCGGGAGACGGTCGCCCTTGTGCCAGTCGCGGCGCGGCTGGTCGGCCCAGCGCGGCGGCACATCGTCCTCGCGATGCATCGCCTGACCCGGCGGCATGTGCTTCGGACCGTGGCCGTGCCGCATGCCCGGGCCGCCGTGGGCTCCATGGTTGTCGTCGTTGCCGTGATCCTGCGCCATCGCGGCCGGCGCTGCGAAACCCGCCGCGACCAGCGCGGCCAGCATCATCCCGTGCATCTTCTTCATTGCCCTTCCCTCCGTGTTGTCACGTCGAACCGGAAACAACGAAACCGGACCTGCCCGATGAAGACTAGCACACGGGTGCGATCCGACGTCACGCCGCCTGCTGCTGGTACTGGATCCGGTGGAGGTGCGCGTACAGCCCGCCATGGCGCAGCAGTTCGTCGTGGCTGCCCGTTTCGACGATCTTGCCGGCTTCGAGCACGAGGATCCGGTCCGCACGCTCGATCGTCGACAGCCGGTGCGCGATCACGAGCGTCGTGCGCCCTTCCATCAGCCGCTCGAGCGCGGCCTGCACGTGACGCTCGGATTCCGAATCGAGCGCCGAGGTCGCCTCGTCGAGGATCAGGATCGGCGCATCCTTGTAGATCGCGCGCGCGATCGCGAGCCGCTGCCGTTGGCCGCCCGACAGACGCATCCCGTTGCCGCCGACCAGCGTGTCGAGCCCGTCGGGCATCGCGGCGACCGCGTCGGCGAGGTTCGCGGCCTCGAGTGCCGCCTGCACGCGGGCGCGGTCGGGCGTCTGCCCGTACGCGACGTTCGCGGCGATCGTGTCGTTGAACAGCACGACGTCCTGGCTGACCATCGCCATCTGGCCGCGCAGCGCGTGGAGGTCGTAGTCGGCCACCGGCACGCCGTCGACCAGGATCGCGCCGCCCGTCGGATCGAAGAAACGTGGCAGAAGGTTGACGAGGGTCGTCTTGCCGCTGCCCGACGGCCCCGCGAGCGCGATCATCTCGCCCGGCGCGACCTTGAACGAAATGCGGTCGAGCGTCGGCCGCTCGGAGGCGCCGTAGTCGAACGACACGTCCCGGAATTCGATCTCGCCGCGCGCGTGCGGCAGCGCACGGCCGCCGCCCTGCGGCTCGGCCGGCTCGTCGATCAGCCCGAAGATCAGTTCGGCGGCCGTCATCCCGCGTTGCAGCGGCTGGTTGACGTCGATCAGGTGCTTGAGCGGCGAGATCACCAGCAGCATCGACGTGACGAACGCGACGAAGCCGCCGACCGTCGTCTGGTCGTTGGTCGACTGCACGACCGCGATCGTGATCACGACTGCGAGCGCGATCGACGCGAGGAACTGCGTCAGCGGCTGCGCGAGCCCGCCCGAGATCGTCATGCGCATCGCGTAGCCGCGCAGCCGCTTGCTCATCGTCGTGAAGCGGTCCATCTCGTACGCTTCGCCGTTGTGCACCTTCACGACCTTGTAGCCGCCGACCGTCTCCTCGACGATGTACGACAGCTCGTTGGTCAGCGTCTGATGCTCGCGGTTCAGGCGGCGCAGGCGACGGTTGATCTTGCTGACGAGCCAGCCGATGCCCGGCAGGATCACCGCGACGATCAGCGTGAGCCGCCAGTTCAGGTAGAACAGGTAGCCGAGCAGGAACACCACGGTCAGCGAGTCGCGCACGAGCGTGACCATCACACCGGTCAGCACCGACAGGATCTGGTTGACCTCGAACACGATCGCGTTGATCACGGTGCTCGCGGTCTCGCGCTGGAAGAACGACGCGCCCGTGTGGATCATCCGCTGGAACATCTCGAGCCGCAGCTGCAGCAGGATGCGGTTCGACACGTAGTTGAGCAGGTAGTTGGACGTGTACTGCGACACGCCGCGCACGAGCGCGAGGCCGATCACCGCGATCGGCACGTACCATTTCGCGCGGTCGCTGCCGTGCGAGCCGAAGCCGTGGTCGAGCAGCGGCTTGAGCAGCGCCGGGATCCCGGCTTCCGTGGCCGCGACGACGCCCATCGTCATCACGGCGAGCAGCACGATGCCGATGAGCGGCCGGATGTACGGCCACAGGCGCTTGAGGACCGTGACCGGCGACGTACCGGTGCCGTCCATCGGTTTGCGAAGAGTGTTCTGGGTTTCCAAGGCAATCCTTCTTGAGCCGCGACGCGGCGCCCGGGGCGTGACTGCCCGGAATTCACCCCGTCCGGCGGGTGCCGAAAAAGGCCCAACATTATAGCTGTACCGCCTGCGCCGGCATGGCCGTCGCCGAAGCGGCCGCCGGCCGGCGCGCGGGTATACTGCCGCTCACCGTTTTCTCCGCCTTTTCGACGATTTCATGGCAGAACCCACCCTCGGCGTCGCCCTCATCGCCCTCAACGCGGCCGCGCGGCTCGCGCAGTGCCTCGACGCGCTGACCTTCGCCGACGACGTCGTCGTGATCGACGGCGGGAGCACCGACGATACCGTCGCGATCGCCCGCGCGCACGGCGCCCGCGTGATCGTCGAGCGCGACTGGCCGGGCTTCGGCCCGCAGAAGAACCGCGCGCTCGACGCCCTCGGCACCGACTGGATCCTGTCGCTCGACACCGACGAGGTGGTCAGCCCGGAACTCGCGCAGTCGATCCGCGCGGCCATCCGCGCGCCGGCCGCGCAGGTCTATGCGCTCGACCGGCTGTCGAGCTTCTGCGGCCAGTGGATCCGCCACAGCGGCTGGTATCCCGACTGGGTGCCGCGCCTGTTCCGGCGCGGCACCGCCCGCTTCTCCGACGACCTGGTGCACGAACGGCTCGTGTTCGACACGCCCGCGCAGCGGCTGCCGGGCAAGCTGATGCACTATTCGTACGAGGATTTCGAAACCGTCGTGCGCAAGCTCGATGCGTATTCGACGGCCGGCGCGCGCCAGCGCCGCGCGGCCGGCCAGCGCGGCGGCTTCGGCAAGGCGCTCGCGCGCGGCGCATGGGCGTTCGTGCGGACCTATGTGCTGCGGCGCGGGTTTCTCGACGGCCGAGCGGGTTTCATGATCGCCGTGTTCAACGCGGAAACGGTGTATTACCGGTTCCTGAAGCTCGGCCACGAGCCGGCCCGCTGAGCGCGCGCCCCCTGCCCCGCCCCTGACGCCGCCGGCATGCGGCCGGCCCGGCGTTACAATGCCGGGCTGCCCGCGCGCCATGCGCGCCCGAGTGCGGCGCCGCGCCACGCGCCGCCGACACGACGACCACCGAATCCGACCGCCATGTTCTCCATCATCATCCCGACCTGGAACAACCTGCCGTACCTCAAGCTCGTCGTCGACAGCCTGCGCCGTCATTCGGCGTACGACCACCAGATCATCGTGCACGTGAACGACGGCTCGGACGGCACGCTCGACTGGGTGCGCAGCGAAGGCATCGAGCACACCGCGTCGCCGGCCAACATCGGCATCTGCCACGCGGTGAACCTGGCCGCCGCGCGCGCGACGCGCGACTACGTCGTCTACATGAACGACGACATGTACTGTTGCCCCGGCTGGGACGCGGCGCTCGTGCGGCGCATCGAGCAGATGCCGACCGACCTGTTCATGCTGTCCGGCACGATGGTCGAGCCCGTCGACACGCGCAACCCGTGCGTCGTCGTCAGCAATTTCGGCCGCGACGCCGAACAGTTCGACGCGGCCGGCCTCGTCGAGGCCACGCCGCGGCTCGCGCGCGCGGACTGGCTCGGCTCGACCTGGCCGCCGACGCTCGTGCACCGCGACTGGTGGAACCGCATCGGCGGCTACAGCAGCGAGCTGTCGCCGGGGATGAGCAGCGACAACGACTTCTCGATGAAATTCTGGGACGCCGGCTGCCGGATCTTCCTCGGCGTCGGCGACAGCCTCGTCTATCACTTCCAGCAGAAAAGCACGGGCAAGATCGTCAAGAACGACGGCCGCCGCCAGTTCCTCAACAAATGGGGCATGACGCAGGCCACGTTCGACCGCTATTACCTGCATCGCGGCGAGCCGGCGGGCTCGCGACTCGCGCTCGACACGCCGGCCGTCGAGGGGCGCCTGAAGCGCGCACTGCTGCGCTCGCGGATCAAGCGCGCATTCAGCTGATCCGACCCCGGAAACGGTAAAGAAACGCCCGCCGCTTCGCGTATACTGCGCGCTTCGTCCCGCGCGGTGCCGCCGGGACGCGCGGCACGGTGCCCGCATGCCGCATTCGTCCATTCGACAGGTTCCGATGCTTTCGTTTTCCGCTCCCGCCACGCGGCGCCTGACCGCCGCCCGCGCCTTCGCCGTCATCGCGCTGTGCATGGTGCCCGTCTCGACCGCGCTGACCAACGTGTTCTGCGGACTGTTCGCGGCCGCGCTCGTCATCTCCCCCGAATTCTGGCGCGACCTGCGCACGTTCGTCACCGAACCGGCGTCGCTCGCGGCGCTGCTGATCCTCGCGGCGCTGACCGCGAGCGTCACCTATACGGTCGCGCCGCACCCGAAGGCGTGGAACTGGGTCGCCAAGTACGACAAGCTGCTGCTGTTGCCGTTTGCCGTGCTCGCCTTCCGCCATTCGAACTGGGCACCGATCGTGCGACGCGCGTGGTTCGGCACGCTGTGCGCGATCCTGCTGCTGTCGACCACCAACTATCTCGGGCTGACCGCGATCGGCCCCGCGCATGCGACCGAACTGCCGCTGTCGCGTGCCTGGGTGTTCAAGAACCACATCGCGGCCGGCATGTTCGGCGCGTTGCTGTTTTACCAGGCGGCCGACCTCGCGCTGTCGGCCCGCACCGGGCTGTCGCGCGCCGCGTATGCCGGCGTCGCCGCGTGGTCGCTGATCAACGTGTTCGTGATGCTGCAGGGACGCACCGGGCAGGTCATCGCGCTGCTGCTGATCCTCGTCGTCGCGGTGCGTTTCGTGCTGTTGATGCGCCGCCAGTCGGCGCTGCGCGCGGGGCTCGCCGCCGGGGCGCTGGTCCTGGCGGGCGTCGCGCTCGTCGTCGCCGCGTGCACGGTACACAACGGCCGGCTTCTGAAGGTCGTGTCGGAAGTGCAGCAGTATCGGCAGACCGATGCGGTCACGTCGACCGGGCTGCGTCTCGAGTGGTACAAGAAGGGGCTCGAGCTGTATCGCATGCGTCCCGTGATCGGCTACGGTGCGGGCGGCCTCGAATTCGAGTTCGAGAAGCTCACGGCCGGCAAGACGGCCGCCGAAGGGCAGCTCACGTCGAATCCGCATAACGAATACCTGCTGATGGCCGTGCAGCTCGGCACGCTCGGCGTCTTGCTGTTCCTGAACCTGATCGTGCAGATCGCGCGCGGCAGCCGCGCGCTCGATCCGCGTTCGCGGCAGCTGCTGCTCGCGTGGCTCGCGATCTTCGCGATCGGCAGCCTCGCGAATTCGCTGCTGCTCGATTTCGCCGAAGGTCACCTGCTGGTGCTGCTCGCCGGCATCCTGCTCGGCTGCGGCGCGCGCACCGAAGCACTGCCCCGCGAGACGTCGGCGATCCGGCGCAGCGCGTAACGCATCATGCGACGGGCGGCACGCGATCCGCGTTGCCGCCCGCCGCAGCTTCAGCCTCTCGGGCTGCAATGGCGGCGGACGCGCGCCGTCGACGCGTCGCCGCTCCCCCGCTTTTCGAATCAGGAAACGTCAGGCCTTCAGGCGTGGTCAGTCGGAACGCGCGCGATGCAAGCGCGACGTGTCGACGACCGCGTCGGCGGCGCCCGGCGGATTCAGCCCGAGCATCTCGGCGGCCGCCGCCTTCACACGCTGCGTGCCGAGATTGACGAGGCAATCGCTATGGCTGTCGACATGGCGCTCACAGCCTTCGTGCCGGCACGGCACGCAATCGCCTTCGCCCTGCAGCAGCCACACGTTGCCGTGCCTCGCGGAGCCGCGCAACGCCCACGGGTTCTCCGTCGCCGGCCAGTGCTGCGGCCACGGCCCCCAGCGCACCGGATCGGACGGACCGAACAGCGCGATCGTGTCGGTGCCCGTCGCGGCCGCAACGTGCGTCGCGCCCGTATCGGGCCCGATGAAGAGCCGCGCACGCCGCACCAGTTCCGCGCTTTCGCCGAACGTCAGGCGGCCGACCAGATTCAGCACGTCGCCGCCCGCCTCGGCCGCGACCTGCTCCGCGTACTCGCGCTCGCGATCGGCCGGGCCGCCCGACAGCGCGATCGCAAACCCCTGCGCGCGCAGCCATTCGATCATCTCGACCCAGCCCTCGAGCCGCCATTGCTTGTAGCGGAACATCGGATACGGATGCAGCACGACGAGCGGCTTGCCGTCGCGGATCGCCGGCGATTCGGCCAGCCACGCGTCGAATCGCGCGCGCCGCGCGGGATCGTCGCCGATGCCCGGCGCGACGACCTCGGATACCGGCTCGATGCCGATCACCGGTGCGAGCGCGAGCGTGCTGACGACCGTATGCGCGGATTCGTGATGATTGATCGCGATGCCGTTCAGCATCATTCGAGTCAGCCACGTGACGCGGTTCGGATCGACGAGGCCGACGCGCTTGCGGCCGGCGAACCAGCTGTAGAAACGCGGCCGGTCGGAGCTCAGCGCCGCGCACGCGAGATCGTAGCGGCGCCACATCGACAGCGCGTCGCGCAAACGCTCCCGGAATCCCGCACGCTGCGCGACGACGATCACGCGCCGCACGTCGGGGTTGTGTTCCAGCACACCCTCGGTGCCGCGAAACACCAGCATGTCGATCTGCGCGTCGGGCCAGCGCGCCTTCAGCGAACGCACGAGCGGCGTCGTCAGCAGCACGTCGCCGATACGGCGCGGGGCTGCGACGAGGATGGTTCTGGGCGGGCGGGCGGAAGAAAACAGGGCCACGGCGATCGTTCCGTCTAGCTGGCTGGACAAGGCTCGCAATGTACAGGATTTTGCGGCCGGTGGCGTGGCGTCGGGCGCAGGCGTCGACAACGCGTCGCGGTCGGAAATTGGGGGCACCCGTCCGGTATCGCGGCAGACAACGACGCGCCGCGCACGGCGGGGTTTGCGGCCATCGTGCCGCCTGGCGTCCCGGTGGCTACGAAACGATTGCGTCGACTGCAGGTGCCGCGAAGGCAGTAGCCGGAAGCCGCACCGCGCCGTCCATCGCTGCTTCGGGCTGTCCGGCCGGCATCAACAGATGAAGCACCGCGCGCTCGAGCGCGTCGACGCCGATCGCGTCGACCGTCGCGCCGGCCCGCAGGATGATGTGCGGCACGCCGAGCGGATGCCAGCGCCGGTATTTCTCGGGACGGTCCTCGAACAGCGCGGTGACCGGCACGCCGAGCGCCGACGCGAGATGCACGGGCGCGCTGTCGGCCGACACGATCGCGTCGAGCAGGCTCGCGGCGGCCACCAGTTCGGCGACCGACGACGGCGCGACATGCCGGGCGTCCACGTCCCGCCACGTGTCGTGGTCGGCCGCGGCCGACACGGCGGGATCGCGGAACACGATCACGTCGGCGAGCGGTGCGAGCCGCCGGGCGAGGTCGCGCCATCGATCGGCCGGCCAGCGCCGCTCCGCCGCCTTGTTCGACACGAAGAGCCCGACGCGCGGCTTCATGCGTGGCCCGAGCAGCCGATACCACGTTTCCTGCAGCGCGCGGTCCGGGTGGACGGACAGCTCGAGACCGTCGAGCCCGGTGCGGCCGAGCTCGGGCACGAGCCGGAATCCCGACAGCGCCTCATGGCACATCGGCCGCGACGCGACGTGTTCGGGCTTGCGATCGTCGAATTCTGAATCGGCATCGTGCCAGCGGCAATCCTTCACGCCGAGCTGTCGCGCGAACTGGATGCTGCTGCGATGCATGCCGCCGTTCGGCACGACCACGAGGTCGAACCGCAAGCGGCGCAGCCGGCGCACGAGCCGCAGCCTGTCGAAGAGCGCGCGCATCCGTCCCGGGCGGTCGTTGCGCTCGCACTGACGGCTGTACACGTAGGTATGGACCGCGTCCACGTCCGGGTTGCCGACCAGCGCGGCCGCGTTGTAGCGGTTCGCGACGACGTGCAGTTCCGCACCGGGCCAGCGCTGTTTCAGCGCGCCGAGGAAAGCGGTCGTGCACAGCATGTCGCCCAGAAAATCAATCCGGATCACGAGGATCCGCCTCATCGGTTTCCCGTTGGCCATTGTTGTAGTCGTGCTGTCGGTTTTTTATCGTCGCGTACCGACCGGCATCACGGCGCCCTTCTCCGTGCCGGCCTCGTCGCGTGGTCGCTCGCGGCACCGCGCCGCCTCGCGTGCCGCGCTGAACCGCCCCCGTTTTCACCCGCGCGAAATCGCCCCGGCCGGCGGACATGCCCCGGCCGGCGCCGCATTTGCGTCGCGCGCGACGGATTGTATAGCGTCCGGATGACGGCCCCAAGCACCCGCCGAAATGAAAACGGCCCGCCGCACCGCACGATGGCGATGCGACGGGCCGTGCAGACGACCGTCGGGCGGCGACCGCTCAGTACGTGATTTCGACGATGCTGCCGTCGAACGTCGCGCGCAACTCCGCGAGCAGCGTGTCGCTCGGTTTGACGCGCCACGCGTCGCCGAGACGCATTTCACCCTGCGCGCGCGCGTTGCTGTAGTGAACCTGGACCGCGAGCCCGTTCGGCAGCGGCGCCTGCGGGCGACGGCCGCCGTCGCGCCCGCCGCCGCGCGGCGCCGGCGCCTCGACCGCCTGCGCGGCCGCCGGATCGTCCTTCGACACGTGCGGCTCGAGCACGCGGCGCAGCGCAGCCGCATCCGCATTGCCGTTCATCGTGAGCCGCACCGCCTGCGCGTAGCGGCTGCGCGCACGCTCGAGATCCATCACCGTGTCGGCCGTGAAACGGATGCCCCCGGTGAACGCATCGTTGCGTGCCTGCCCCTGCACGATCAGCAGTTCATCTTCCTTGAACAGCGCCTTGTTCGCCTCGAACTGCTCGTTGAAGATCGTGATCTCGCACTGGCCCGAACCGTCGTCGAGCAACGCGATCAGCATCTTGCCGCGCTGGGTCATCTGCGTACGCAGCGATGCGATGATGCCCGCGACGAGCTTGTCGCGCCCTTCCTTCAGGTCGCCGACCTTCTGCCGCACGAACCGGCGCACTTCGTCGCGATACGCATCGAACAGATGGCCGGACAGGTAGAAGCCGAGCGCGCCCTTCTCTTCTTGCAGGCGACGCTTGTCGTCCCACGCGGGTTCGTCGACGAGCGCATGCGCGTGCGGCGACTCGGCCCCCATGTCGAACAGGCCGGCCTGCATCGCGTTCGCCGCGGCCTGTTCGGCCGCTTCCATCGCGAGGGGCACCGACGCGAGCATCTGCGCGCGATTCGCGTTCAGCGAATCGAATGCGCCGGCACGGATCAGCGCCTCGACCGTGCGGCGGTTGACGACACGCCGGTCGATCCGCTCGCAGAAATCGAACAGGTCGGTGAACGGCTTTTCCTCGCGCGCGCGCAGGATTTCCTCGATCGCGTTCTGGCCGCTGCCCTTCACCGCGCCGAGACCGTAGCGGATCGTGCGCGAGCGCTTGCCGTCGGCTTCCGCGACGGGCTCGAACCGGTAATGCGACTGGTTGATGTCCGGCGGCAGCACGACGAGGTTGTTCACGACGCAGTCGTCGAACAGGATCTTCACCTTGTCGGTGTCGTCCATCGCGAGCGTCATGTTGGCCGCCATGAATTCGGCCGGATGGTGCGCCTTCAGCCACGCGGTGTAATACGCGAGCAGCGCGTAGGCCGCCGCGTGCGACTTGTTGAAGCCGTAGCCCGCGAACTTCTCCATCAGGTCGAAGATCTCGTCGGACTTCTCGCGCGTGAGGCCGTTCTTCGCCGCACCCTCCGCGAAGATCTCGCGGTGCTTGACCATCTCCTCGGGCTTCTTCTTGCCCATCGCGCGACGCAACAGGTCGGCGCCGCCGAGCGAGTAGCCGCCGATGATCTGCGCCATCTGCATCACCTGCTCCTGATAGACCATGATGCCGTAGGTCTCTTTCAGGACGGGTTCGACGCGCGGATCCGGATAGTCGACCTTCTCGCGGCCGTGCTTCCGCGCGCAGAAGCTCGGGATCAGGTCCATCGGGCCCGGACGGTACAACGACACGAGCGCGATGATGTCCTCGAAGCGGTCGGGCTGCGCGTCCTTCAGCATGCCCTGCATCCCGCGGCTTTCCAGCTGGAACACGGCGACCGTGTTGGCCTTCTTCAGGATCTGGAACGATGCCGGATCGTCGAGCGGCACCTGCGCGAGCGACCAGTCGGCCTTCGACGCATCGAGACGGCGGATGTAGCGCTCGGCCCAGTCGAGGATCGTCAGCGTCGTGAGACCCAGAAAGTCGAACTTCACGAGGCCGACGGCTTCGACGTCGTCCTTGTCGTACTGGCTGACGACACCGCCGTCGTCGCCCTGCGTGTACAGCGGACAGAAGTCGGTCAGCTTGCCGGGCGCGATCAGCACGCCGCCCGCGTGCATCCCGACGTTACGCGTCAGGCCCTCGACGCGCTGCGCGAGGTCGAGCAGCTGGTGCACTTCGTCCTCGTGGTCGTAGCGCTCCTGCAGTTGCGGCTCTTCCTTCATCGCGTCGGCGATGGTCACGTGCTTGCCGGGCTTGAACGGAATCAGCTTCGCGACGCCGTCGGTGAACATGTAGCCGAGGTCGAGCACGCGGCCGATGTCGCGCACGGCCGCCTTCGCGGCCATCGTGCCGAAGGTGGCGATCTGCGACACGGCGTCCGCGCCGTATTTTTCCTTCACGTACTGAATCACGCGATCGCGGCCGTGCTGGCAGAAGTCAATGTCGAAGTCGGGCATCGACACGCGTTCCGGATTCAGGAATCGCTCGAACAGCAGGTTGTAACGCAGCGGGTCCAGATCGGTAATGCCGAGCGCGTACGCGACCAGCGAACCGGCGCCCGAGCCGCGGCCCGGACCGACCGGCACGCCGTTGTTCTTCGCCCAGTTGATGAAGTCCGCAACGATCAGGAAGTAGCCCGGGAAGCCCATCTTCGTGATGGTCCCGCACTCGAACTCGAGCCGCTTGTAGTACGTGTCGCGCTGCGCTTCGCGCTCCGCCGCATCCGGATACAGCTGCTCGAGGCGCTTCTCGAGCCCTTCCTTCGACAGCTGGACCAGGTAGTCGTCGAGCGACATGCCGTCCGGCGTCGGAAACAGCGGCAGCTTCGGCTTGCCGAGCTCGAGCTTCAGGTTGCAGCGCTTCGCGATCTCGACCGTGTTCGCGACCGCCGACGGCAAGTCGGCGAACAGCGCGGCCATCTCGTCCTGCGTGCGGAAATACTGATCGGTCGTGAAGCGCTTCTGGCGTCGCGGATTCGCGAGCATGTCGCCTTCCGAGATGCACACGCGCGCCTCGTGCGCGGTGAAGTCGTCGTCGGTCATGAACTGCGTCGGATGCGTCGCGACGACCGGCAGCTTCAGCGACGCGGCGAGCGTCGCGGCCTGCTGGATATACGCCTCGGCGCCCGGCTGGCCGTAACGCTGCAGTTCGATGTAGAAACCGCCCGGGAAGATCTTCGCCCAGCGCTCGGCATGCCGGCGCGCGGCTTCCTCGTTACCGGCCGCGAACGCGAGCCCGATATCGCCCTGCTGCGCACCCGAGAGCGCGAGCAGCCCGTGCGAGAGCTCGCCGTCGAGCCAGCTCGCGTCGAGTTCCGCGCGGCCGCGATACTGGTTCGTGAGCCATGCCTTCGACAGCAGTTCGCACAGGTTCAGGTAGCCGACCTTGTCCTTCACCAGCAGCAGCAGGCGCGACGGTTTGTCGCGATCGTCCGGATTGGTGATCCAGACGTCGCAGCCGGCGATCGGCTTGATGCCCTTGCCGCGGGCTTCCTGGTAGAAACGGACGAGGCCGAATGCGTTGCCGAGATCGGTGAGGGCGAGCGCGCCCTGACCGTCCGCGGCCGCCGCCTTGACGATGTCGTCGAGACGCACGATGCCGTCGGCAATCGAGAATTCGGAGTGAACGCGAAGATGGACGAAGCGGGGATCTGACATGGGCGATATTGTAGCCGCGTCGTCGCGAAGGCTGCCCAAAAAATCCCCGCGCCCGGCCGTTCGGCCGATGCGAGCGACGTTGGCCGAACGGTCAGGTGCCGGCGCATGCGCAGTTTGCGGGATAATACGGGTTTTCGAATCATCGCCCCGGCTTCGCACCCTTTTTTGCGGGGCCGCCGTGCGCCCGCCGCACGGCCGCGGCCGTTTTCCCGTCGGACCATCATGACCATCGTCAACCTTGCCGCCTACCACTTCGTGTCGCTCGACGCGACCGAGCAATGGCGCCCGCTCGTCACCGCCCGCTGCAACGAACTCGGCCTGCGCGGCACGATCCTGCTCGCGCCGGAAGGCATCAACCTGTTCATCGCCGGCCCGCGCGAAGCGACCGACGCGTTCATCGACTACATCCGCCACGATCCGCTGTTCGAAGGCAAGTTCGCGACGCTGCAGTTCAAGGAGAGCCTGTCCGACTCGCAGCCGTTCCGCCGGATGCTCGTGCGCCTGAAGCGCGAGATCATCACGATGAAGAAGCCCGCGATCAAGCCGGAGCTCGGCCGCGCGCCGTCGGTCGACGCGCGCACGCTGAAGGCGTGGCTCGACCGCGGCCACGACGATGCCGGCCGCCCGGTCGTGATGCTCGACACGCGCAACGCGTTCGAAGTGGACGTCGGCACGTTCGACGACGCGCTCGACTACCGGATCGACAAGTTCAGCGAGTTCCCGGAAGTGATCGACGCGAACCGCGCCGATCTCGAGGGCAAGACGGTCGTGTCGTTCTGCACGGGCGGCATCCGCTGCGAGAAGGCGGCGATCCACATGAAGGAAATCGGCATCGAGAACGTGTACCAGCTCGAGGGCGGGATCCTGAAGTATTTCGAGGAAGTCGGCGGCGCGCACTATCACGGCGACTGCTTCGTGTTCGACTACCGCACCGCGCTGAATCCGCAACTGCAGCCGACCGAAAACGTCACGTGCTTCGCGTGCCGCGCGGTCGTCACGCCGGAAGCCCAGCAATCGCCGAGCTACGTGGCAGGCCAGTCGTGCCCGGCCTGCGCGCAGGCCGCCAGCGCCGCGTAAGCGCGCGTCGCTCCGCGCCCCGATGAACGGCTACCGCGGCCGCTTCGCGCCGTCGCCCACCGGCCCGCTGCATTTCGGCTCGCTGGTCGGTGCGCTCGCGAGCTGGCTCGACGCGCGCGCGCACGGCGGCGCATGGCTCGTGCGCATCGAGGACATCGACGGCCCGCGCACGGTGCCCGGCGCCGCCGACGACATCCTCGCGACGCTCGCGCATTTCGGCATGACGCCCGACGAGCCACCCGTGTGGCAAAGCACGCGCGAGGCCAACTATGCGGCCGCGCTCGACCGGCTCGTCGACGCAGGACTCGTCTACCCGTGCGGCTGCACGCGCAAGGAAATCGCCGATTCGCTACGTGCCGCGCACGAGCGCCACACGACGCTCGCGTACCCGGGCACCTGCCGCACCGGCCTGCACGGCAAGCCCGCGCGCGCGTGGCGGCTGCGCGTGCCGGACGGCGACGATGCGATCGTCACGTTCGACGACCGCTGGCAGCACACGCAAGCGCAGAATCTCGCGACCGACGTCGGCGATTTCGTGCTGAAGCGCGCGGACGGCCAATGGGCGTATCAGCTCGCGGTGGTGGTCGACGATGCCGACGCGGGCATCACGCACGTCGTGCGCGGCGCCGACCTGCTCGATTCGACCGCGCGCCAGATCTACCTGCAGCGTTGTCTCGGCGTGCCGACGCCCGAATACCTGCACGTGCCCGTCGTCGTCGACGCGAACGGCGAAAAGCTCAGCAAGCAGACCGGCGCGATCGCGCTCCAGCGGGACGATCCGCTGCCGGCGCTGCGGGCCGCCGCCATGCATCTCGGCCTTGCCGCCGATGGCGATCCATCGGGCGACACGATGGATGCGTTCTACGCGACCGCGACCGATGCGTGGGCGCGTCGCTTCGGGCCACACGCCGGCTGAGCCGTTCGCGGAATCCCGGTTCGCAACGACCGCGTTCCGGCATCCGTCAACGCTGAATCGACCCGAAACTGCACGCGCGCTGACGACACTGCACCGAAGCCTCCCGCCCACGCGATCAGTCATCCCTCCTCCCGGCTGCCTCGTCACGAATCGTCTCGCCCAATGAAAAACGGGCACATGCTCATCGCATGCACCCGTTTCCGCGGCAGCGCTCGCGCGCTGCACCGACCGCCTGAACCGCCCGCTTACGCCGACGGCTTGCGCGGCATTCCGAAGCCGCCGAGCAGCGCGGCGACCTGACGCTTCGGCCCCTTCTTCTCGGGCTGCTGCGCGGACTTCGTCTCTTCCGGCTGATTCGCCGGCGCCGACGGCTCGTACGGCTTCAGGAAGAAATCGTCGACCGGCGCCTCGTGACGACGGTGATGGCCGCCGCGCTCGGAACCGCCCGAACGACGCCCCGACGCACCGCGATGCTCGTCGCGCTCGCGGCGGCCGCCGCGTTCGCCGCCACGCTCACCGCCGCGATCGCCGCCACGCTCGTCGTGACGATGGCGCGCCGGCTTGTCGAGCGCGAGCGTCTGCACGTCGAGCGGACGCTTGATCAGCTTCTCGATATCGGCGAGCTGCTTGCGCTCGTTCGGGCTGCACAGCGACAGCGCATCGCCCGTCGCGCCTGCGCGGCCCGTGCGGCCGATCCGGTGCACGTAGTCTTCCGCGTTGAACGGCAGGTCGAAGTTGATCACGGCCGGCAGTTCGGCGATGTCGAGACCGCGCGCGGCCACGTCGGTCGCGACCAGCGCCTCGATTTCGCCGCGCTTGAACGCGTCGAGGGCCTGCATCCGCTCGATCTGCGTCTTGTCGCCGTGGATCGCCGACGCGACCACGCCGTCGCGCTCGAGATTGCGGGCCAGCCGGCTTGCGCCGATCTTGCTGTTGCAGAACACGATCACCTGTTTGAGCCCGCGATCGCGCAGCAGCTGCACGACGGCGGCCTGCTTGTCGCCTTCGGCGACGTCGTAGACGATCTGCGTGACGTTCGCGTTGGTCGAGTTGCTGCGCGCGACCTCGATCGTCTGCGGGTTGCGCAGGTAGGTCGATGCGAGCTTCTTGATTTCCGGCGAGAAGGTGGCCGAGAACAGCAGCGTCTGACGCTCCTTCGGCAGCAGGTTCAGGATGCGCTGCAGGTCCGGCAGGAAGCCCATGTCGAGCATCCGGTCGGCCTCGTCGAGCACGAGCATCTGCACCTGCCCGAGGTTTGCCGTTTTCTGCTGCACGTGGTCGAGCAGGCGGCCGGGCGTCGCGATCAGGATCTCGACGCCGCGGCGCAGCTCGGCCATCTGCGGGTTCATGTCGACGCCGCCGAACACCACCGCGCTGCGCAGCGGCGTGTGCTTCCCGTACGCATGCACGTTCGCGGCGACCTGGTCGGCAAGCTCGCGGGTCGGCGTGAGGATCAGCGCGCGCACCGGGTGGCGCGCGGGCGATGCGCTCGTGTTGGCCTGCGGCAGCAGCCGCTGGAGGATCGGCAGCGAGAAGCTCGCGGTCTTGCCGGTGCCCGTTTGCGCGGCGCCCATGACGTCGCGGCCGGCGAGCACGACCGGAATGGCCTGCGCCTGGATCGGCGTCGGCGTCGTATAGCCCTGCTCCGCGATGGCTTTCAGGATATCGGCGGCAAGGCCGAATTGATCGAAGGTTGCGTCGGCTGGCTTGGCGACTGAATCGGACATGGTGGCGTTTCGCTCAAAAGGCGCGGCGGGGACATCGTGCGTCAGGCCGGCCGGGCCTGCGCTCATCACATTTCGGAAGTAGACGGAGCCGCGGCGCGCCGCGCGGCGCCGCTCTGGCGCTTGGGACCGGTTCATTTCGAACATCGGGCGCCACAGGCCGTGCGGACTCCGTTCGGCGCGAATGCCGGCGGAAAGGGGCGTATTGTAGCACTGCGCAGCAATCTGTCCGTGACAACGCCGCGAACGCCCTCGGTGGCGGTTCGCGGCGAGCGCCGGCAGGCCGGGCACGGGCGGATGCGTCGAGCGACCGGGCTATCCCGATCGGCTGATGGGCAGAAATAGGGGGCGAATTCCGGGTGTGCACTTCGGAAAATCGGCAAGCGGTCGACGAGCCCGGGCGCCGCCTGCCCCGCGATCCGCTGGAGGTCGAACCCGGCAGCCCGCATCGAACGCGGCAATCGGCACGCCGGCACGGCGTATCCGATCGCGCGCGGCGCTCAGCCCTTCTTCTTTTTCTTCTTCTCGACCTGCACGCAGTCGCCCAGCAGCGGTGCCGCATTCTGGTCGGCGATCTCGTCGCGCAGCGTCCCTTCCTTGCCCTTCGTCCACCAGGTATAGCGTCCGGCCTGGTAGCGCACGCCCGACGCCGAAACGGTATCGACGAACAGCATCTGCTGCCCGTTGACCGGCACCAGCGCGAAGCTCTGGCCGTTGCCCGCGCGCCAGTACGACACGCGCACCGGCTGCTTCTGGTTCGCGCACTGATAGAGGGCCTGCTGGCGCGAATCGGCGTCGATCTCCTCGACGGTCAGTTGCGCGGCATGCGCGGCGGAAACGGCGGTGCCGGCCAGCGCGAGCGCGGCGAAGGTTTGGCGAATCATGCAGGTCCTCTCACGAGACGGGTGGAAGCGCGCCCTCGCGGGACGCGCGGTTATCGTTGGTCATGGATTGAGCGTTCGTCGCTCAGGGATCGATGACGTCGGCGCACGCGTCGGTCGGCGCGGCCGCGACATGGCCGACGACCGGCACGATCTTCAGCCCGGCCGATGCGACCCGGCACGGCGCGGCCGCGAGGCCGCACCCGGCGAGGCTCGCGACCAGCGCCAGCGCGGCGCCCATCTTGCCGATACGTCCGATCCGCCGCCATGTCGACGCCATCGCGCGCTCCCGATCCGGTCAGCGCGCCGACACGGGCCGCACGGCCGCCGCGGCGCGCTTCGCGCGTTCGCGGGCTTCGTCGACGGTCGCGCCGGTCGCGACGGCGACGCCCATGCGCCGCTTCACGAAGCTTTCCGGTTTGCCGAACAGGCGCAGGTCGGCGCCCGGCACGGCCAGCGCGTCACGCACACCCTCGAACGCGATGCCGCGCTCGTCGAGCCCGCCGTAAATCACCGCCGACGCGGCCGGCGAGCCGAGCGTCGGATCGACCGGCAGCCCGAGAATCGCGCGCGCGTGCAGTTCGAACTCCGACTGACGCTGCGACGCGAGCGTCACGAGACCGGTGTCGTGCGGCCGCGGGCTCACCTCGGAGAACCAGACTTCGTCCCCGCGCACGAACAGCTCGACGCCGAACAGCCCGCGCCCGCCGAGCGCCTCGGTCACCTTGTGCGCGATCTCGCGCGACTTCTCCAGCGCGACGGCGCTCATCGGCTGCGGCTGCCACGATTCGACGTAATCGCCCGCCACCTGCACGTGCCCGACCGGCTCGCAGAAGTAGGTGCGCGTCTCGAGCGTCGCCGGATCGATCGCGCGCACGGTCAGCTGCGTGATCTCGTAGTCGAAATCGATGAAGCCCTCGACGATCACGCGGCCGTGGTTCACGCGGCCGCCCGCCATCGCGTAATCCCAGGCGGGTTTCACGTCGGCCTCGGTCCGCACGACCGACTGCCCCTTGCCCGACGACGACATCACCGGCTTCACGACGCACGGCATGCCGATCTTCGCGACGGCCGCGCTGAACGCGTCGAACGACTCGGCGAACGCATACGGCGAAGTCGCCAGCCCGAGCTCCTCGGCCGCGAGGCGGCGGATGCCTTCGCGGTTCATCGTGAGCTGCGTCGCGCGCGCGGTCGGAATCACCTCGGCCAGGCCGGCCGCCTCGATCGCCGCGAGGGCATCGGTCGCGATCGCCTCAATCTCCGGCACGATCAGGTGCGGGCGCTCTGCCTCGACGACCGCGCGCAGCGCGGCGGCGTCGGTCATGTCGATCACGTGTGCGCGATGCGCGACCTGGTGGCCCGGCGCGTCCGGATAGCGGTCGACCGCGACGACTTCGACGCCGAGACGCTGCAACGCGATGATGACTTCCTTGCCGAGTTCGCCCGCGCCGAGCAGCATGACGCGCGTGGCCGAGGGTGAAAGCGGCGTACCGAGCCGCTGACCGATCTGCATGTGATTTCCCGCTGGTTCTGTTGGAGGACGAAAACGGCTTCGATGTTAACACGCGCACCCGTGCCGGTCCGGGCGGTTTCGTCGCGTCGCGCGTCGCCGCGTGAAGCCCGCCGGCGGCCTGCGAACGTTTTCACGCGCGAAGTGTCGGCTCGCCTCGCGCGGGGCGGGTGCGTTACTCTTACGCCTTGATCAGAATCCGATGAGGAACGAGGCTCATGTCCCACCTGTCCGCCGCCGCACGCGCACGCACCGGCCTGCTTCGCCCGCTGCGCGCGCCGCTCTGCGCGTTGACGCTTGCCACGCTTCTCGCCGCCTGCGCGATGCCGACCCACCCCGATTCCGCCGCCCCCGCACCCGACCCGTACAACCCCGCCGCCGTCCAGCTGCTCGACGACACGAGCTGGGAGCTCACCAGCTGGGTGAACGCCGACGGCACGCCGCGCACGATTCCGCACGGCGACAACGGCGAGCCGATCAAGCTCGCGCTGTCCACCGAATCGGGCGTCCGGCGCGCCAGCGGCTTTTCCGGCTGCAACCGCTACATGGGCACCTACGCGCTCAAGAACGGTCTGCTGAGCTTCGGGCCGCTGGCCGGCACGCGCATGGCATGCCCGAACGCACTCGGCGGCCAGCTCGAACACGCGTACCTCGATGCGCTCGCGCACATCGAGAAGACCGGCGTGCAGATGCGCGAGCCGCAGCAATTGCAGATCGTGACCGAAGCCGGCGCGACGCTGACCTTCACGCGCCGGAGCCCCTGATGCAGCGCGCGGGCGAAGGCCGACCGGCCGCCTTCGCCACGCGCGAATCCCGGACGCACGCGTCCCGCGGCCTGGAAGCGCGTCGACGCCTTCATGCCGCCTTAGAGTCCTGTTCGCCGGCCGGTTAAACTCGGCGGGTCGCGCACCGCGCTCCCCGCCCTCTTCCTGTTTCATCAAAGCATGCACACGGTTGTCTTCGGCTGGTTCGGCATCTCCGCCGTCTGGTTCCTCCTTCTCATCTGGCGCCTCGTTCAGGCGATGCTGCCCGGCGGCGGCGGACTCGCCGGCCGCGGCTCGATTCGCCTGTGGCTCGGCTTCGCGGCCGTGTTCGTCGCGAGCTGCGCGCTGACGAGCCCGCTGTCGGGTCCCGACACGAATGCGCTCGGCCACGCGCTCTCGAACGGCTTCGCGCATTTGCTCGGCCCGATCGGTACGCCGGTCGCGATGGTCGTGCTGTTCTTCGCCGGCCTGCCGTGGCTGACCGGCATCGGCTGGCGGCAGTTCGCCGCGTGGGTCGACACGTCGTTCGGCGTCAAGCTCGCGCGCGACGTCGACGACGACGACGTGCGCGGCGTCGCCGACCTGCCGCGCAGCGCGCTGCATCGCGACGACGACATCGTGCAGCCGACCACCGCGCACACCGTCAACTCGATGGCGCCGCGGCAGAACGGCCGCTATTCACGCCCGACGTTGTGGAAACCCGATCCGCAGGCCCGGCCGAAGCCGCGCGGCAACGCAGCGCCGCGTCCGCTCGCGGAGCCCGTTGCGCCGTCGGGCTGGCTGAAGCCGACGTCGGCCCATCGCATGCCCCCGCCGCCCGCAGCGGGCACGACGAGCGCCATGCCGCCGCCGACGACCGGCAGCACCGCCAGCCTCGCGCGAGCCGCAGCGAATGCACAGGTGCCGCGCCCGAATCCGGCCCCGCTTCCGGCCGGGTTCGAGCCCGTTCGGCCGCAGCCGACCACCGCGCGCGCGCCCGCAGCCGCAATGAAGCAGCCGGCCGCGCCGCGCGCCGCGGTCACGCCGCGCCCGGCCGGCGCGACGCCGCCGCGTACGCCCGCGCGCCCAGCGGCGGGCGCCGGCCAGTCGCCGGACGCCGCACGGCGCCGCCCCACGCCACCGGTCCCCGCGCGCGCGCCGCTCTACGCATGGGTGCAGCAGCCCGCGGAGCCGATCACGCCGGCGCCGAGCGTTCACGACACGCTGCGCTCGATCGAGGCCAGCACCGCGCAATGGGCGACGCTCGACGACGTGCGTGCGCCCGATGCGGCGCCGGCGACGGCCGCCGCGGTTGCGGCGGCAGCGAGCGTCGCGGCGTCGGCGTCGGCATCGGCATCGGCATCGATGGCCGTACCCGCCGGGGTCGTTGCGGGCGCGCTTCAGGCCGCGCCCCAAGACGCAGGCCTTCCGGACATGCACGAAGCCACGCCGGCATACGACGACGCACCGATCGTGCTGGATGCATTCATGCCGGCCGAGCCGAGCACGCGCATGCCCGTTGTCGATGTTGGCTCGAGCATTCCGGCCGTCGGCGAAACTGCACGGCATGCCATACCGGATCGCGGTGTCGAGACCGATGCACCGACGCGTCATGCGGAAGGCGAGCATCGGCATGAGGCCTATGCTCCCGCCGCGCCGGCATTCGATTCACCGATCGACTTCGCACCGTGGGAAGACATCGTCAGCCCGCCGGTTTCCGGACTCGACGCATCGCATGAAAGCCCGATTGCCGCGCCGCTGTCCGATGCGGATGAGTCGGGGGCGACGAGCGAGGCTGTCAGTTCGCATGCGGCCACCGTCACGTCGACGGCAAGCGGCATGGGCCGCACCGCCGACGCGAAGGATGCGGCAACGGCCGCAGGGACGGTCGGTCAGGTCCAGTCGCGATCCACGCCGCCGGCCGATACCACCGTATCGGTCGATACGAAACTGGACACGCACTCGATTCCGGACGTCGTGAAGCCTGTCCAGCAGGTCGCGCCGACCACTCCCCTCCCCGCTTCGTCGATCGCGGCAACACCGACGTGGCCGCTTGCCGATGCCATGCCCGTCGCGGCAGCGACGCCGGCGGCCTCGGACACGTCGACCACCGCACCGGCCGGCGCCGTGACGGGAACGGCCTGGCATGCGGCAGCAAAGCACGCCGGAGAAACCGCACCGTCGGCTGCCGGCACGCAATCCGCCATGCCACCCGCGTCGGCGGCGTCGATCTCCGCGATGGCGGAACCTGCGTCTGCGTCGTGGTCGAAGCCGTTGTCCGCGGAACCCTCCTCTGCTGCGCAGACGATTCCGGCAACTTCCGCGTCGTCGCGCGTCGGGACCACGCCGGGCTCTGCTGCCCTGGCAACCGCACCAGCGAACACGTCGAACAGCACACCGGCCGCCGCGACACCTTCGTTCTCCGGCACGACGGGCACGACCTCCTGGTCGCCGTCGCAATCCTCCGCATCGGCGGCGCCCGTTGTATCGGCCGAGCCGTTCGCGCCGATGGGCGCCACGGGGGCCGCACACGGTTCCAGCGGTCACGTGCCGGCTGCGGCATCGGCCGCGGTCACGCCGACGCCCGCACCGACGGCACCCGCCCACACGCCTTCAACCGGTGCCGCCGTCCTGCCCGCCGCGCAGCCGTCCGCTCCCGTGGCGACGTCGGCCCCGACGGTTGCGACCGGAGCCTCCGGTGTAACCGCGTCAGGCGTGGCGGCGGCGTCTGCCCCGACGCCCGCAACGAGTGCTTCCGGTCCGGCCACATTGCAGCCGGCCGAGACCGCACCCGCATCGACCGACACGTCCTTCAGCGCAACCGGATCGCATTCGGCGCAAAGCACGCAGGTGTCGCCTGACGTCGCGTCTGGCGCCCCGTCCGGCAGCGCATTTACCGCAACGTCGACCGCATCGGCGACGCCTTCGGCAACACCGGCGAACCGCACGCCTGACACTTGGTCGACCGGCACCCAGGCCACGCCGCCCGGAGCAGCACAGGCAGCACCCGGCATCGCGCCTGCCGCCGCCGCTGCAGCCACCCCGGCACCGTCTTCCGGCGCGCTCGCCCCGACGAGCACGATCGTTGCCGCTGCACCCGCCGCGTTCGGCGGCGTGCCTGCAGCGACGGGTGGCGCGCCGGCCTCCTTCGCCACGACCGCCCCCGCGACGGCATCGGCCGCGCCCCCGACCTCCGCGACCGCGTCTGTGTCGGCAATGCCGACCTTCTCCACACCGGGCGGATCCATCGACACGGCGACACCTGCACAACCCATCGCGTCCACACCGGCGCCGCAGGCCCAGTCGTTCACCACCCCGCCGGCCCCCGCTGCTGCATCGGCGAGCTGGTCCATGCCCGGCACGGGCGCAATGCCCGCGGCAACCGGCATCGCCATCCCGGCCGTCACGACCGCACCGCCGCCGGACACGACGCTATCCGAGCCCCCCGTGCCGTCGGCACCGGCGGAATCGAGCGCCCCGGCCCCGGATGCATCGGCCGAACCCGCGCGCCAGCCGCGCCCGAACGCGTTCGAATTCCACGCGCCCGCGTCGTTCAACGTCGAACTGCCGACGCTCGACCTGCTCGAGCCCGCCTCCGACGATATCGAAACGATCACCGAGGAACACCTCGCGCAGACCGCTCAGGTCATCGAGCAGCGCCTGCAGGAGTTCAAGGTGCCGGTGACCGTGGTCGGCGCATCGGCAGGGCCGGTGATCACGCGCTTCGAGATCGAACCCGCGCTCGGCGTGCGCGGCAGCCAGATCGTCGGCCTGATGAAGGACCTGTCGCGCGGCCTCGGCCTCACGTCCATCCGCGTCGTCGAGACGATTCCCGGCAAGACCTGCATGGGCCTTGAGCTGCCGAACGCGAAACGCCAGATGATCCGTCTGTCGGAAATCCTCGAATCGCGCCAGTACCAGCATTCGGCGTCGCAGCTGACGATCGCGATGGGCAAGGACATCACCGGCCACCCGGTCGTCACCGATCTCGCGAAGGCGCCGCACATGCTGGTCGCCGGCACGACGGGTTCGGGCAAGTCGGTCGCGATCAACGCGATGATCCTGTCGCTGCTGTACAAGGCGACGCCCGAGGACGTGCGGCTCATCATGATCGACCCGAAGATGCTCGAGCTGTCGGTCTACGAAGGCATCCCGCACCTGCTGGCGCCGGTCGTCACCGACATGAAGCTCGCGGCGAACGCGCTGAACTGGTGCGTCGGCGAAATGGAGAAGCGCTACCGCCTGATGTCGGCCGTCGGCGTGCGCAACCTCGCGGGCTTCAACCAGAAGATCCGCGACGCGGAGGCGAAGGAAAAGAAGATCGGCAACCCGTTCTCGCTGACACCCGACGATCCCGAGCCGCTGTCGAAGCTGCCGCTGATCGTCGTCGTGATCGACGAGCTGGCCGACCTGATGATGGTCGCCGGCAAGAAGATCGAGGAGCTGATCGCCCGTCTCGCGCAGAAGGCGCGCGCGGCCGGCATCCACCTGATCCTCGCGACGCAGCGCCCGTCGGTCGACGTGATCACCGGCCTCATCAAGGCGAACATCCCGACGCGCGTCGCGTTCCAGGTGTCGTCGAAGATCGACTCGCGCACGATCCTCGACCAGATGGGCGCCGAATCGCTGCTCGGCCAGGGCGACATGCTGTTCCTGCCGCCGGGCACGGGCTACCCGCAGCGCGTGCACGGCGCGTTCGTCGCGGACGAGGAAGTGCACCGGATCGTCGAATACCTGAAGCAGTTCGGCGAGCCGCAGTACGAGGAAGGGATTCTCGACGGCCCGGCCGCCGACGGCGCGACGCAGGACCTGTTCGGCGACGCGCCGGATGCGGAAGCCGATCCGCTGTACGACGAAGCGGTCGCTTTCGTCGTGCGCACGCGGCGCGCCTCGATCTCGTCGGTGCAGCGCCAGTTGCGCATCGGCTACAACCGCGCCGCGCGCCTCGTCGAGCAGATGGAGGCGGCCGGGCTCGTGTCACCGATGGGCATCAACGGCAGCCGCGAGGTGCTCGTACCGGCCGCGGCCGACTGAGCACGGCGGCCGCGCGGCCGACGACGACCGATACGGGCGCCCCGCGCAAGCGGCCGCCCGAACGAAAAAAGGGCGCTGCCGAGGCAGCGCCCTTTCTCCATTTACTGCGCCACCGGCACCAGCTTGAAATCGACCGGGCTGCCGACCGCCACCTTCTGCGGATTCGGGCCGAGCTGCCCCGTTTCGACGTCGCGACTGAATACGTAGAACGTGTCGCTGTCCTGGTTGCCGACGATCAGCCACTTGCCGGTCGGATCGATCAGGAATTCGCGCGGCGTCTTGCCGAGGCTCGACTGGCGCCCGACGGTCTTCAGCCGGCCGTCGGCCTTGTTCACCGCGTAGATCACGATTTCGTTCACGTCGCCACGGTTGCTCGCGTACAGGAAGCGGCCGTCCGGCGACAGGTGGATCGCGCCGCCGCCCACCTTGCCCTTGAAGCCCGGCACCGTCATCGGCAGCGACTCGACCGGCGTCAGCTTGCCGTCGTGGTGGCCGAACACTTCGACCGCCGCGTTGAGCTCGCTCGTCACGTACGCGAACCGGCCGTCGGCGCCGAACACCATGTGACGCGGGCCGGAGCCGGCCTTCACCGGCGTGTAGCGCGTGTCGGTCGGGCTGATCAGCCCGCGGCTGCCGTCGATCGTGTAGCGGTAGCCGTAGATCTTGTCCGCGCCGAGGTCCTGCACGAACAGGTAACGGCCGTCGGGCGAGAACACCGTCGAGTGCACGTGCGCGCCGTCCTGGCGCCCCTTCACGGGCCCCGTGCCTTCGTGATGCACCGTCAGCGCGGCCGGGCCGACCGCACCGCCGTCGCGAACCGGGAACACGGCGAAGCTGCCGCCCGGATCGGCCGCGACCGAGTAGTTGGCCGTGACGAGGTACTTGCCGTCCGGCGACAGCGCGAGATAGCAAGGATCGTTCCCTTCGGACGACACGCGGTCGATGAACGTGAGCGCCCCCGTCTTCGGATCGAAGCCGAACGCGCTGACGCCGCCGCGCTGCGTCGCCGGGCCGTTGTCGCCGGGCAGTTCGTTGACCGCGTAGACGGTGCGACCGTCGCGGCTCGGCAACAGGTAGGACGGATTCACGGTCTTCGCCGACGACACGGGTGCGACACTGCCCGTTTTCGTATCGAAGCGGTAAACGTAGATCCCGTCGCTGCCGCGCCCCGTATAGGTGCCGACGAGCAGGTTGTAGACGCCGTCGGCCGGTGCCGGCGATTGTTGAGCGAAGGCATGGGTCGCGGACAAGGACAGCACGATCGCGAAACCTTTCATCCAGTGAGCGAGCCTAAGCGGGAACCCTCGTGTCGAAGCGCGTGCGTCACGCTCGCGTAAACGGCTGGGCATTGAATCCTCCTTGCATCGAGTCGCTTCAAGTGTTGAGATAGGACGAAACGCCGGCCGTTCATGCGCTCCGCCGCCCGGCCGAGTATACGGGGCGCGACGCCGGCACGTGAAGCCAGGGCGCCTCCGCCTGCATAGTGAACTCGAATACCCAAGGACCGCTTGCCCATGCCCGCCCTGATCGAAGACTACGCCCTCGTCGGCGACGGCCACACCGCCGCGCTGATCTCGAAAGACGGCTCCGTCGACTGGCTGTGCTGGCCCCGCTTCGATTCGGGCGCCTGTTTCGCGGCGCTGGTCGGCACGCCCGAGCACGGCCGCTGGCTGCTCGCGCCGGCCGACGACGCCGCGATCACGCACACGACGCGCCGCTATCGCGGCGACACGCTGATCCTCGAGACCGACTATGAAAGCGCCGACGGCGCCGTCACCGTGATCGACTTCATGCCGCCCGGCAACGGCTGGTCCGAACTGGTGCGGATCGTCGTCGGCCGCCACGGCACGATGAAGATGCGCATGGAACTGGTGTTGCGCTTCGACTACGGTTTCTCGATCCCGTGGGTCACGCAACTGACCCGCGAGGACGGCATGAAGGCGATCGCCGGCCCGGATACCGTCGTGCTGCGCACGCCGGTGCCGCTCACCGGCAAGAACCTCCATACGCTCGCGGAATTCACGGTGAGCGCCGATGAACGCGTGCCGTTTTCGCTCAGCTACGCGGCGTCGCACCTGCGGCTGCCGCCTGCGCGCGATCCGCTGTCGATGCTCGCCCGCACCGAGAACTACTGGCTCGAATGGTCGGGCCGCTGCCAGGTGCAGGGTCGCTACGCGGCCGCCGTGCGCCGCTCGCTGATCACGCTGAAGGCGCTCGCGTACGAACCGACCGGCGGGATCGTCGCGGCGCCCACCACGTCGCTGCCCGAGAAGATCGGCGGCAACCGCAACTGGGACTACCGCTACTGCTGGCTGCGCGACGCGACGATCACGCTGCTCGCGCTGATGCGCGGCGGCTACTACGACGAGGCGCGCGCCTGGCGCACGTGGCTCGGCCGCGTGATGGCCGGCTCGCCCGAGCAAATCCAGATCATGTACGGGATCGCGGGCGAGCGCCGGCTGCCGGAAATGGAGCTCGACTGGCTGCCCGGCTACCAGGATTCGAAACCGGTGCGCGTCGGCAACGGCGCCGCGAACCAGCTCCAGCTCGACGTGTTCGGCGAAGTGATGGCCGCGCTGCACCTCGCGCGCGTGGGCGGCCTGCAGGCCGACGACACGGTGTGGTCCGTCCAGTGTTCGCTGCTCGATCATCTCGAGAAGATCTGGCAGGAACCCGACGAGGGGATCTGGGAAACGCGCGGCGGCCGCCGCCATTTCACGTTCTCGAAGGTGATGGCGTGGGTCGCGTTCGACCGCGCGATCAAGTCGGCGGAAATGTTCCGGCTGCCCGCGTCGCTCGACCGCTGGCGCGCGCTGCGCGACCGGATCCACGCCGACGTCTGCGACAACGCATGGCATGAAGGCAAACGGGCGTTTGCGCAGAGCTACGGCAGCGACGAGCTCGACGCGAGCGTGCTGCTGATGCCGCTGCTCGGCTTCCTGCCGCCGGAAGACCCGCGCATCGTCGGCACGGTCGACGCGATCGAGCGGGAATTGCTGCACGACGGGCTCGTGATGCGCTACCGAACGACGGAGTACGACGACGGCCTGCCGCCCGGCGAAGGCACGTTTCTCGCGTGCAGTTTCTGGCTGGTCGACAACTACGCGCTGCTCGGCCGGATCGACGACGCGCACCGGCTCTTCAGCCGGCTGCTCGCGCTGTCCAACGACCTCGGGCTGCTCGCCGAGGAATACGACCCGGTCGAGGGCCGGCTCGTCGGCAACTTCCCGCAGGCGTTCTCGCACGTGGCGCTGGTGCATACTGCTATGAACCTGATGCACCACGAGGACGCCATGGCGCGCGCGGCCGGCCAGCCGGCGCCGGCCGTGGCGACGGGGCGCTGACCGGGGCCGGAGCGGCTTCTTCAGAGATCGTCAATTCGCAAAAGTTTGATGAAAAATCGGGGAAATGTTGCATTGCAACACCCATCGTTGTCCGATATGATCGATTCGATTGTCCGGCCGCACTGCACCATGGCCGGTCGCTGACCCACACGGCACGCCGCGACGCCCCACGCCGCCCTTGCGCACCGTCCCCCACGCGGGAGTAGTCTGCATGCTTTACCAACTGCACGAATTCCAGCGGGCGATGTTGAGCCCGCTCACGGCCTGGGCCCAGGCCGCATCCAAGTCGTTCGCCAATCCGTCCAGCCCGTTCTCGCTGATGCCCGGCGCGACGCGGATGGCCGCCGCGTACGAGCTGATGTACCGGCTCGGCAAGGATTACGAGAAGCCCGAATTCAACATTCATCAGATCGTCAAGGACGGCCACAACATCCCGATCGTCGAGCAGACGATCATCGAGAAGCCGTTCTGCCGGCTGCTGCGCTTCAAACGCTATTCGGACGACGCCGATGCCGTCACGCAGTTGAAGGACGAGCCGGTCGTGCTGGTCTGCGCGCCGCTGTCGGGCCACCACTCGACGCTGCTGCGCGACACCGTGCGCACGCTGCTGCAGGATCACAAGGTATACATCACCGACTGGATCGACGCGCGGATGGTGCCGGTCGAGGTCGGCCCGTTCCACCTGCACGACTACATCGCGTACATCCAGGAATTCATCCGCCACATCGGCGCGCGCAACCTGCACGTGATTTCCGTGTGCCAGCCGACCGTGCCGGTGCTCGCGGCGATCTCGCTGATGGCGAGCCGCGGCGAGGACACGCCGCTCACGATGACGATGATGGGCGGCCCGATCGACGCGCGCCGCAGCCCGACGTCGGTGAACTCGCTCGCGACGCAGCACTCGACCGCGTGGTTCGAGAACAACGTGATCCACACGGTGCCCGCGAACTATCCGGGCGAAGGCCGCCACGTGTATCCGGGCTTCCTGCAGCACACGGGCTTCGTCGCGATGAATCCGGAACGTCACGCGCAATCGCACTGGGACTTCTACCAGAGCCTGCTGCGCGGCGACGAGGACGACGCCGAGGCGCACCGCCGCTTCTACGACGAGTACAACGCGGTGCTCGACATGGCCGCCGAGTACTACCTCGAGACGATCCGCGTCGTGTTCCAGGAATTCCGGCTCGCGGAAGGCACGTGGGATGTCGAAGGCGAGCGCGTGCGTCCGCAGGACATCAAGCACACCGCGCTGATGACGATCGAGGGCGAACTCGACGACATCTCGGGCAGCGGCCAGACGCATGTCGCGCACGAGCTGTGCACGGGCATCCCGCAGGACGATCGCCGCAGCCTGACCGCCGAGAAATGCGGTCACTACGGGATCTTCTCGGGCCGCCGCTGGCGCACGATCATCTACCCGCAGCTGCGCGATTTCATCCGCGAGCATGCGCCGGAACCGAAGAACGGCGCGACCAAGGCGCCCGCCGAAGCACCGGCCGCGACGACGCTCGCCGCCGTGCCGGCCGTCAAGCCGCAGCCCGAAGCGACGGCGCGAGCGACTGCCGCGAAGCGCGCGCGCGCGAAGGCGCCGGCCGTGACGGTTGCGCCCGCCAAGACGGCAACCGCGAAGGCCGCACCGGCCGCGAAACGCGCGGGCGCCACGCGCGCCAAAACCGTTCGCGCGCGCAAGGCCGCCTGACGCGCCGCGTTCCGACGCAAAAACGCCGCCGTTGCTTGCGCACGGCGGCGTTTTTTTATCCGGCGGCCACGGGCGGGCCGCTCATCGGCGCAACAGATACGCGAGCAGCACCTCGGTGTTCATCCTGACCATCTCCGCGCGCTCGTCGGCTTGGCTGAAGTCGCGGCCGAGTGTCGCGGCGAGCGTGAAACGGTTCGACACGATGTAGTAGCCGAGCCCCGACAGCGTCACGTAGAAGCGCAGCGGATCGACGTCGCTGCGGAACAGCCCGGCCTTCTGGCCGCGCATCAGCACGTTGCCGAGCTTCGCGACGATCGGCGACATCATCTCGCGGATTCGCGTCGACTTGTGCAGGTAGCGCGCCTCGTGCAGGTTCTCGTTGTTGATGAGCCGCAGCAACTCCGGATGATCGCGGTAGTAATCCCACACGAAGTGCGCGAGCCGCGTGACGGCCTCGACGGGCGCGACGCCGTCGAGATCGAGCACGCGCTCGGCCTCGGTCAGCGCGGAGAACGCGTGTTCGAGCACGGCCGTAAACAGCTGCTCCTTGCTGCCGAAATAGTAATAGAGCATGCGCTCGTTGGTTTCGGCCCGGCGCGCGATCTGGTCGACGCGCGCGCCGAACAGCCCTCCACTCGCGAACTCTTCGGCTGCCGCCATCAGGATGCGGCGGCGGGTACCTTCAGGATCTCTTTTGATTTTTGGCTGATTCATGGTGGCGTTTTGCTATGTGAGCCGCGTGATCCGGACCGGCACCCCCACCGCCTCGGCGCCGGCTGCCCTGGAACGAGCGCGCCGCGTGCGGCCGCCCTCCTGCTGAGCCCCTGCAAAAAAGCGGTTCGATTATGCGCACAGACAGCGTCCAGCGCAATGCGGGAAATCGGCGATAATCGAGGTTTGGCAAACCTTTCCGGCCGCGCCAGACGCGGCCGAGAGCCATTCGGCGCTGCTGCGCCCGTTGTCACCGTGACCGATTCCAAGACCCTCGCGGATCGCATCGAAGATCTGCTTCCCCAGACGCAATGCACGAAGTGCGGCTATGACGGCTGCCGTCCGTACGCCGACGCGATCGCCGCCGGCGACGCGAACTACAACCAGTGCCCGCCCGGCGGCGCCGAAGGCATCGCGCGCCTCGCGCGCCTGCTCGGCAAGCCGGTGATCCCGCTGAACCCCGTCAACGGCACCGAGCATCCGCGCGCCGTCGCGTTCATCGACGAAAGCCTGTGCATCGGCTGCACGCTGTGCATGCAGGCATGCCCGGTCGACGCGATCATCGGCGCACCGAAACAGATGCACACGATCGTCGAATCGCTGTGCACGGGCTGCGACCTGTGCGTGCCGCCCTGCCCGGTCGACTGCATCGCGATGGTCCCCGTGACCGACGAGCGCACCGGCTGGGACGCGTGGTCGCAGGAACAGGCGGACGCCGCGCGCGAACGCCACGACCGCCGGCTCGCCCGCCAGCGCCGCGAACGCGAGGCCGCCGAAGCGCGCGCCGCCGCCCGCCGCGCGGCCAGTGCCGGTGCGGCCAAGGCGGCGCCGGCCGCGGCGCCGGCTGGCACGCCGGGCGCCGCCCCGGCCGACGACGCCGACGCGAAGAAACGCGCGATCATCGCCGCCGCGCTCGAACGCGCCCGCAAGAAGAAGGAAGAACTGTCCGAACAAGGCGCCGCGCCGAAGAACACCGAAGGCGTGAGCGCGGCCGTGCAGGCGCAGATCGACGCGGCCGAAGCCCGCCGCAAGCGGCTCGCCGAACAGCAGGCGCAGCGCGACGCCGAAGCTGCGGCTGCGCGCGACGACCGCGACGTTCCGAACAACGACGACCAAAGCGACCCGACCGCGCCGCCCGACAAGAACCGTCCATGAACGCCACCAAACGACGCGCGATCTACGAAACGCTGCAGAGCCTCAATCCGCATCCGACCACCGAGCTCGAATACACGACGCCGTTCGAGTTGCTGATCGCGGTGATGCTGTCCGCGCAGGCGACCGACGTGTCGGTCAACAAGGCGATGCGCAAGATGTTCCCGGTCGCGAACACCCCGCGACAAATCGTCGCGCTCGGTGAAGAAGGCGTCGCCGACTACATCAAGACGATCGGCCTGTACCGCACCAAGGCGAAGAACGTGATCGCGGCGTGCAACATCCTGCTCGAGCGCTACGACGGCGAGGTGCCGGCCGATCGCGAAGCGCTCGAGAGCCTGCCGGGCGTCGGCCGCAAGACCGCGAACGTCGTGCTGAACACCGCGTTCGGCCAGCCGACGATCGCGGTCGACACGCATATCTTCCGCGTCGCGAACCGCACGGGGCTCGCGCCGGGCAAGGACGTACGGGCCGTCGAGGCCGCGCTCGAGAAGTTCACGCCGAAGGAATTCCTGCAGGACGCGCATCACTGGCTGATCCTGCACGGTCGCTACGTGTGCAAGGCCCGCAAGCCCGAATGCTGGCACTGCGCGATCGAGCCGCTGTGCGAATTCCGGCCGAAGACACCGCCGCCGAACGAGTGAGCGCCGGCCGCGGCCGACGCGCCTCACGCGGCCGGCCTGGCCGTGCGCGGCGCGCGGCGCGCCCCGCAAGCGCCGGTGCGGCGCCCACGACTTTCCCCGTTTCTGCTGCTTATGCGTTGGACGTCGCCGTCGCGTCGTCGGCCGCCGCGCCGCCCGCGCGCACGAGCGCCAGCACGGCCGCGAGGATCGCGACGCCGCCGGCCCACTGCAACGGCGACAGCGCCTCGCCGAACAGCAGCGCCGCGAGCGCGACCGTCACGACCGGCTCGAGCGTCGACAGCATCGACGTGCGCGCAGCCCCCAGCCGCTCGAGCCCGGCGAAGAACGCGAGCATCGCGGCGACCGTCGACACCAGCGCGATCGCGAGCATCGACGCCCAGCCGCCGGCCGTCGCCGGCCAGCGCGGCGGCGCGCCGAACGCCGCGGTCCGCACGATCGCGATCGCGACGAGCGTCGCGGTCGCCGACAGGCAGATGATCGCGGTGGTCGCGAGCGGATCGACGCCGCGCGTCGCCTTCGTGCCGCCGACGATGTACAGCGAATAGATCACCGCGGCAGCCAGCGCGAGCGCGATGCCGAGCGGCTCGCCGTGGCCGCCGCCGACCATCAGCGCGGAGCCCGCGACGCAGAGCACGAGCGCGATCGCCTTCGCGCGCGTGAGGCGCTCGCCGAGCCACCACGCGGCCAACAGCGTGACGAAGGCCGGATACAGGTACAGCAGCAGCGCGACGAGGCTCGCCTGCGCATGCTGGAGCGCGCTGAAATAGCAAAACGACTGCCCGACGTAGCCAAGTGCACCCATCGCCACGAGCGGCGCGAGCGCGCGGCCGCGCGGCCATGCGACGCGGCGGTGCCGGGCGATCGCGGCCAGGACCGCGCCGCCGATCGCGAAGCGCACGATCAGCAGCCCGAGCACGTCGACGCCGGCCGCATACGCATAGCGGCCGAAGATCGCCATCGCGCCGAATGCGGCTGCGGACAGCGCGACGTAGAGCGCGCCCTGCAGCGCGGCGGACGATGAGCGGACGGTGGCGGACATGATGTAAGTGGGCAAGTGCGACGACGGGAATCGTCGGAGTGTAGCGGCCCGCTGGCCGGCAGCCTAGCCCTCGCTTACCTGTTGCGTCGCGCCGCAGCCCGTGCCGGCCGACGCCGATCGACGTCGCCGCGCTACGCCACGGCGCGCGCCCCGCCCCCCGCCAGCGCCATGCGCCGACCCGGCGTACAATGCGCGACGCGGCATGACGCCGCCCGAATCACGACGCGTCCCCACCATGTTCAATCCGAGTCGCGACGAAGTCCGTCGCTTTTTCACCGAGACCTGGCGCAAGCAGCGCGCCGGCGAGATCCTGACGCCGCTGGAAGCGATGGCGGCCGACTGGATCGTCGAGCATCCCGAATACCACGACGATCTCGCGGACGCCGACAGCGCCGCCGCGCGCAACTACACGCCCGAGGAAGGCCGCACGAACCCGTTCCTGCACCTGTCGATGCACCTCGCGATCAGCGAGCAGTTGTCGATCGATCAGCCGCCCGGCATCCGCGCCGCGCACGACAAGCTGGCCGCGAAGCTCGATTCGACCCACGAGGCGCAGCACATGATCATGGAATGCCTCGGCGAGACGATCTGGGAAGCGCAACGCACCGGCACGCCGCCCGATACCGACGCGTACCTGCAGCGCATCCTGCGCCGCGCGTCGCGCGACTGAGCGCCGCGGACAAAAAGATACCCCGCCGCGGCGGGGTATGCTGGCTGCACGGACCGGCAAGGTCCGGCGCGCTTACTTCTTGAAGACGAGATCGGTCTCTTTCAGCGACTCGATGTAGGCGGCAATGTCCTTCATGTCGCTGACCGACAGGTTCTGCACCTGCGCCTGCATGATCGCGTTGTTGCGACCGAGCAGCGGGTTCGTCAGCCCCATCTGGTACTGGCGCATCGCCCACACGAGGTAGTCGGCGTGCTGGCCCGCGAGGCGCGGATATTCCGCGTTGATCGGCTTGTTCAGCTGCGCGCCGTGGCAGGCCGCGCAGTTGTGCGACTCGACCAGCTCCTTGCCCTTCGTGGTGTCCGCCGCATGCGCGGTACCGATCGCGAGGCCGGCCGCTAGTGCAACCGCCGCCGTCTTGAATGCGTTGTTCATGAATGCTCCTGTCCCGCCGGTCAGATCGGCGGCGCGCGCTTTACTTGTAGGGATTGTCCTTCGTGTCGGCCTTCTGGGCGGCGTAGTAGGCCGCCAGATCCGCGATGTCCTGGTCCGTCAGCGAACCGGCGATCGCGTTCATCGACGGGAAATGACGATCCTTCTTGCGGTAGGCCTTCAGCGCGTTCTCGAGGTATTGCTGGTTCTGGCCGCCGAGGACCGGCACCCGGTAGACCTCCGGGTATGCCGCGCGGTAATCCTGGATGCCGTGGCAACCGATGCACATGGCGGCCTTGCTCGCCCCGTCCTTCGGGTTGCCGACCACACCGGCCGCCTGCGCGCTGCCCGCGAGCGCCACGAGCGCTGCGACAACGACGTGTTTGCCGACGAATTTGTTCATAGCTCTTGTAACCTAGCTTGAGGGGAAACTGGCGCCGAAGCGGCAACGGCCCGCGCCGTTTTGCTTGTCGGTCGCCACGCAGGCCAAAAAAAACGGCCAGATTGTACCGCGTCGGCGGGGAATGCGTCCATACGGCGCCCCGGCCCGCCCCGCCGCAGCCCCGCAACGATACGCGGCCCCGGGCCAACCGGACAGCCCTTCTGACTTATACTGGGTTTTTTTGCGACCAGGAAAGAGCGCCGCCATGCGTTTCGAAGGATCCTCGCACTACGTCGCCACCGACGACCTGAAGCTCGCGGTCAACGCCGCGCTGACGCTGCAACGGCCGCTGCTGATCAAGGGCGAGCCCGGCACCGGCAAGACCATGCTCGCCGAGGAAGTGGCGGCCGCGCTCGACATGCCGCTGTTGCAGTGGCACATCAAGTCGACGACGAAGGCGCAGCAGGGTCTGTACGAATACGACGCGGTATCGCGGCTGCGCGACTCGCAGCTCGGCGACGAGCGCGTGAAGGACATCTCGAACTACATCGTGAAGGGCGTGCTGTGGCAGGCGTTCGACGCCGAGCACCCGAGCGTGCTGCTGATCGACGAGATCGACAAGGCCGACATCGAATTCCCGAACGACCTGCTGCGCGAGCTCGACCGGATGGAATTCCACGTGTACGAGACGCGCGAGACGGTACGCGCGAAGCACCGCCCGCTCGTGATCATCACGTCGAACAACGAGAAGGAACTGCCCGACGCGTTCCTGCGCCGCTGCTTCTTCCACTACATCCAATTTCCCGATCCGTCGACGATGCAGCAGATCGTCGCGGTCCACTTCCCGCACATCCGCGAGGAGCTGCTGCGCGCGGCGCTCGAGAGCTTCTTCGAGTTGCGCGCCGTGTCCGGGCTGAAGAAGAAGCCGTCGACGTCCGAACTGCTCGACTGGCTGAAGCTGCTGCTCGCCGAGAACATCCCGGCCGACGCGCTGCGCGGCGCCGACGCGAAGCAGATCGTGCCGCCGCTCGCGGGCGCGCTGCTGAAGAACGAGCAGGATCTGAGCCTGCTCGAGCGGCTCGTCTACATGAACCGGCACAACCGGTAACCCACCCGCGAAGGCCCGGCCATGCTGCTCAATTTCTTCTACGCGCTGCGCGCAGCCAAGCTGCCCGTCTCGGTGAAGGAATACCTGACGCTGCTCGAATCGCTGAAGGCCGGGCTGATCTCGCCGTCGATCGACGCGTTCTACTTCCTCGCACGGATGACGCTCGTCAAGGACGAGCAGTACTTCGACAAGTTCGACCAGGCGTTCGGCGCGTATTTCCATGGCGTGTCCGCGTTGCCGTCCGAAGCGTTCGACATTCCGCTCGACTGGCTCGAGAAGCGTCTCGAGCGCGAGCTGTCGCCGGAGGAAAAGGCGCAGATCGAAGCGATGGGCGGCCTCGACAAGCTGATGGAGCGCCTGAAGGAACTGCTCGACGAGCAGAAGGAACGCCACGAAGGCGGCAACAAGTGGATCGGCACCGGCGGCACGTCGCCGTTCGGGCACGGCGGCTACAACCCCGAAGGCGTGCGCATCGGCGGCCCGTCGAACGGCAACCGCACCGCGGTCAAGGTGTGGGAGGCGCGCGCCTACCGCGACTACGACGATTCGGTCGAGATCGGCACGCGCAACATCAAGGTCGCGTTGCGGCGCCTGCGCCGCTTCGCGCGCGAAGGCGCGGCCGAGGAACTCGACCTGCCCGGCACGATCCGCAGCACGGCCGCGAACGCCGGCTGGCTCGACTTGCGGATGGTGCCCGAGCGCCACAACAACGTGAAGGTGCTGATGCTGCTCGACGTCGGTGGCTCGATGGACGATCACATCAAGCGCACCGAAGAGCTGTTCTCGGCCGCGAAGGCCGAATTCAAGCACCTGGAGTTCTACTACTTCCACAACTGCGTGTACGACCACCTGTGGAAGAACAACCGCCGCCGCCACTCGGAGCGCACCGCGACGTGGGACGTGCTGCACAAGTTCACGCCCGATTACAAGCTGATCTTCGTCGGCGACGCGACGATGAGCCCGTACGAGGTGCTTCAGCCCGGCGGCTCGGTCGAATACAACAACCCGGAAGCCGGCGCCGTCTGGCTGCGCCGCCTCGCGGACCAGTTCCCCCACCATGCCTGGCTGAACCCCGAGCCCGAGCGGCTATGGGAGTACCGGCAATCGGTCGCGGTGATCCGCGATCTGCTCGGTCAACGCATGTATCCGCTCACGCTCGCGGGCCTCGAAACCGCGATGCGCGCACTCAGCAAATAACGAACCCGCCCTGTAGACACGAAGGCCGCGTCCAGGCGGCCTCCCCCGGAGATAGCATGAACCCTTCGCCCACCGCGAGCGCTGGCCGCGCCGGCGGCCGCCGCTTTTTCGCCGATACGTCCGTCTCGACGCTCGTCGCCGGCTTCGTCGCGATGATGACGGGCTACACGAGCTCGCTCGTGCTGATGTTCCAGGCCGGTCGCGCCGCGCACCTGACCGACGCGCAGATCTCGTCATGGATCTGGGCGCTGTCGATCGGCATGGCGCTGACGACGATCGGCCTGTCGCTGCGCTTTCGCGCGCCCGTCGTGGTCGCCTGGTCGACGCCCGGCGCCGCGCTGCTGATCGCGTCGCTGCCCGGCGTGCCCTACGCCGAGGCGATCGGCGCGTTCGTCGTGTGCGCGCTGCTGCTGACCGCGATCGGCCTGAGCGGGCTGTTCGACACGCTGATGCGGCGCATTCCGGCCGGCATCGCGGCCGCCTTGCTCGCCGGCATCCTGTTCGAGATCGGCATCGAGATCTTCCGCGCCGCGCAGTTCCAGACCGCGCTCGTGCTCGCGATGTTCTTCACCTACCTGATCGTCAAGCGGCTCGCGCCGCGCTACGCGATCGTCACGACGCTGATCGTCGGCACCGCCGTGGCCGGCGGCCTCGGCCTGCTCGACTTCAGCCGCTTCCATATCGCCCTCGCGCAGCCCGTGTTCACGATGCCCGCGTTCTCGATCGCATCGATCGTCAGCATCGGCATTCCGCTGTTCGTGGTCGCGATGGCGTCGCAGAACGTGCCGGGCATCGCGGTGCTGCGCGCGGACGGCTATTCGACGCCGTCGTCTCCGCTGATCGCGACCACCGGCCTCGCATCGCTGCTGCTCGCGCCGTTCGGCTCGCACGGCGTGAACCTCGCGGCGATCACCGCCGCGATCTGCACGGGCCCCGAAGCGCACGAGGATCACGCGAAGCGCTACACGGCCGCCGTGTGGTGCGGCACGTTCTACCTGATCGCCGGGATCTTCGGCGCAACCATCGCCGCGCTGTTCGCGGCGCTGCCGAAGGCGCTCGTCGTGTCGGTCGCCGCGCTCGCGCTGTTCGGCTCGATCATGAGCGGGCTCGCAAACGCGATGCAGGACGTGAAGCAGCGCGAAGCCGCGCTCGTCACGTTCATGGTCACCGCGTCGGGCCTCACGCTGCTGTCGATCGGCTCGGCGTTCTGGGGGCTCGTCGCGGGGATCGTCACGCAGGTGATCCTGAACGCGCGGCGCCCCGCATAGCGCCGCATGGCGCGGGCCCGCACCGCAAACGGCACGCCGAAACGTGCGCGACGCGATTCGGGCCTAGAATAGTGGACCGGAGGCGGCGCCCGGCGCCGCCTCGCTTCGCTGCCGCGCTCGCGCGGCCCGTGAGAACCCCGGCGCCTTGCGCCCTCCTCCCGAATCGCCATGACTACCGCACTCGACCAGCTGAAGCAGTACACGACCGTCGTCGCCGACACGGGCGATTTCCAGCAGCTTGCGCAATACAAGCCGCAGGACGCGACCACGAACCCATCGCTGATCCTGAAGGCCGTCCAGAAGGACGCATACAAGCCGATCCTCGAGAAAACCGTCCGCGATCACCGCGACGAAAGCACCGATTTCATCATCGACCGCCTGCTGATCGCATTCGGCACCGAGATCCTGAAACTGATCCCGGGCCGCGTGTCGACCGAGGTCGATGCACGCCTGTCGTTCGACACGCAGCGTTCGATCGACAAGGGCCGCGAGCTCATCAAGCTGTACGAAGCCGCCGGCATCGGCCGCGAGCGCATCCTGATCAAGCTCGCGTCGACGTGGGAAGGCATTCGCGCGGCCGAGGTGCTGCAGAAGGAAGGGATCAAGTGCAACATGACCCTGCTTTTCTCGCTGGTCCAGGCCGCCGCATGCGCGGAAGCCGGCGCGCAACTGATTTCGCCGTTCGTCGGCCGCATCTACGACTGGTACAAGAAGCAGGCCGGCGCCGACTGGGATGAAGCGAAGAACGGCGGTGCGAACGATCCGGGCGTGCAGTCTGTGCGACGCATCTACACGTACTACAAGACGTTCGGCTACAACACCGAAGTGATGGGCGCGAGCTTCCGCACGACGAGCCAGATCACCGAGCTCGCGGGCTGCGACCTGCTGACGATCAGCCCCGATTTGCTGCAGAAGCTGCAGGACAGCAACGACACGGTGGCACGCAAGCTGTCGCCGGACGCGCTGCTGGACAAGCCGACCGAGCGCGTCGCCATCGACGAGGCATCGTTCCGCTTCCAGTTGAACGACGAAGCGATGGCAACGGAAAAACTGGCCGAAGGCATCCGCGTGTTCGCCGCCGACGCGGTGAAGCTCGAGAAGCTGATCGATGCGCTGCGCTGAACCGCGCTGCACGTGACGGCTGTCAGTTGAACTGTCAGCAAGCCTGACAACAGCCGTCAGCAAGCGTGGCAAACGGCCGCGAACTGCGTGTTCGCGGCCGTTTTTATTTTTCATTCCATCGTCAAGCGCGCGCACTACAATCCACGTCACGAGTGGGCCGGCCGCATCCCGGCGTGCTCTTCCCGGTCAATCTTGGAAGTACCCGGGCCGGCACCGACACGCCGGGCCGGTCAACAGGAGACAACGATGCAAGTCCAACCGTATCTGACGTTCTACGGCCGCGCGGAAGAGGCCCTTCAGTTCTACGAAAAGGCGCTCGGCGCGAAGACGATGTTCAAGATGCACTTCAAGGACGCGCCGCCGAATCCCGACTACCCGATGTCGCCGGAGATGAGCGACAAGGTGATGCATGCGAGCTTCACGATCGGCGACTCGATGATCATGTGCTCGGACGGCGACTGCAGCCAGCCGGGCGGCACGCATTCGGGTTATTCGCTGTCGCTGAACCCGGCGACGGTCGAGGAAGGTCAGAAGCTGTTCAATGCGCTCGCCGACGGCGGCGAAGTGACGATGCCGTTCGGCAAGACGTTCTGGGCGCTCGGCTTCGGGATGGCGAAGGATCGTTTCGGCGTGCACTGGATGGTCAACGTCGAAGACCTCTCGCAACGCGAGGATCTCGCGAAACGCGCGGGACAGTAACGCACCCGCGCCGCCCGGACCGCCGCGCAAGCGCCGGGATCCGGGCGGCCTCGCTACTTGCGCAGCACTTCCGCCAGCGCCCGCTCCAGCGTGCCGTTCGAATGGCACGCGACGCGCGCGCTCTTCTGCTTGCCGGCCGCGACCACGCTGGCCGTGCCCGCGACGTCGATCGACACGGTCACGCCTTGCGTGGCGTCGTCGATGCGCGTCACGACCTTCAGCGTATGCGTGACGTTCGACGTCTGCTTCAGCGCGGAGCAATCCAGGAAATTGCCCGCGTTCGGATAATCGGCATAGGCGGCGGCAAGAAGGCCCGCGTCGCGATCGCTGACGCGCACGGCAAGCTTGTGGTCCGCATAGAACTGCGCGACGGCCGTCCATACTTCGTCGTACTTGCGATTGCCGATCACGATGCCCGACGCATCGTCGGCGCCGTGCGCGCGGTCGGACGTATCCTGCTGCTCCGACGGCGCATCGCGCGCCGCGTACCGCTGTCCAGGACCGTAGACTGAAATGCAGCCGGCGAGCATCGCGCATAACATCGCGGCCGGCAAGATCGTTTTCATCGGGCCCACCATCACCGGTAATACATGTTCGCGCAGCCGGCGAGCAGGATCGGGGCGACGAGCACCCACATCAACAGGACTCTCATCGTTGGCCTCACCGGTAGTACGCGTTCACACAACCGGCAAGCGTGGCGCACCACAGGCCGAGCACCAGCAACCCCATCTTCATCATTGCATCCCTCATGTAGTCGAATCGTGTCGAGATCGAATCACCCGGCGTGGGCCGGGCGGGACGCAATATTGACAATCGGCAAGCGCCTCTTCCAATCGGTCATACACCGATTTTCACCGCGGCGCGGTCATCCTAGAATCGCTTGGAGATCAACGAGAACGGAAGCACGGCCGCACGGGGCGTTCGCGGCGGACCATGCAAAACGCCCGCGATTTGCGTCGCGGGCGCCGTGTCGAAACTGCAACAGCTCGGGTGCGTTCAGCTCTCGACGACGTCGAGGTAATCCTCCGGCCGCGTGCGGTCCTCCGCATGCGCCATGCCCATCGCGCGCACCAGCACGCTGACCACCACCGACACCACGAGGTTCACGACCAGCGACCACACGGCCGCATAGCCGGGGATCGCGAGGCCGAACAGGTGGATCGTGAAGATCGAGCTCGCAAGCTTCAGCGACACCGCCATCCACGTGCCGCACACGATGCCTGCCGCCCAGCCGGCCAGCAGGCCGCGGTGGTCGAGCAGCCGCGTGTACAGGCCGAGCACGATCGCGGGCAGCGTCTGGATGATCCAGATCCCGCCGAGCAGCTGCAGCTGGATCGCATAGGTCAGCGGCAGCCCGAGGATGAACGCCACCGCGCCGACCTTCACGATCAGCGACACGAGCTTCGCGACGTGCGTCTCCTGGTCGTGCGTCATGTTGCGGTTCACGAACTCGCGGTGGATGTTGCGCGTGTACAGGTTCGCGGCCGCGATCGACATGATCGCCGCCGGCACCAGCGCGCCGATGCCGATCGCCGCGAACGCGACGCCGACGAACCACGACGGGAAATACTCGAGGAACAGCGCGGGCACCGCGAAGTTCGGGCCGAACGCCTTGAAGTACGGCGCGTACTGCGGCATGTCCTTCACGCCCGCGGCGAGCGCCATGTAGCCGAGCAGCGCGAGCAGGCCGAGCACGAACGAGTACGCGGGCAGCATCGCCATGTTGCGGCGGATCGAGTTGCCCGACGCCGACGACAGGATCGCCGTAACCGAGTGCGGATACAGGAACAGCGCGAGCGCGGAACCGATCGCGAGTGTCGCGTAAGCGCTGTAGCCGTTCAGGCTCGCCGCGTCGGGCGCCTTCAGCAGCAGCTTCGCCGGCGGCACCGACGCGAAGATATGGCCGAAGCCGCCGAGCTTCGCCGGGATCACGATGACCGCCGCGGCAATCGTGATGTAGATCAGGATGTCCTTCACGATCGCGATCATCGCGGGCGCGCGCAGCCCCGACGTGTACGTGTATGCGGCGAGAATCGCGAACGCGATGATGAGCGGCAGATCGCCGATGAAGCCGGTCGTGTCGAAACCGAGCGCGCCGATCACGACTTCGATGCCGACGAGCTGCAGCGCGATGTACGGCATCGTCGCGAGGATGCCCGTCACCGCGATCGCGAGCGCGAGCATCCGGCTGCCGTAGCGCGCGTTGACGAAGTCGGCGGCCGTCACGTAGCCGTGCCGCTTCGCGATGCTCCACAGCTTCGGAAACACGACGAACGCGAACGGGTAGATCAGGATCGTGTACGGCAACGCGAAGAAGCCCATCGCGCCGGCGCCGAACACGAGCGCGGGCACCGCGACGAACGTATAGGCCGTGTAAAGGTCGCCGCCGAGCAGGAACCACGTGACGATCGTGCCGAAGCGGCGTCCGCCGAGGCCCCATTCGTCGAGGTGGGCGAGATCGCCGCGCCGCCAGTTCGCGGCCAGGAAGCCGATGATCGTGACGCCGATGAAGAGCAGGACGAAGACGAAGGTTGCGCCGAGGTTCATCGCGCACCTCCTTGCGGGCCGCTCGCCTTCCACGCGTTCTTGGTCTTGAAATACACGAACGCGGTGATCACCGCGCTAATGAACACCCACAGCAACTGATACCAGTAGAAAAACGGAAAACCCAACCATTGCGGTTCGATCCTGCTGTACGACGGCACCCAGACCATCGCGATCAGCGGCAGCACCAGCAGCCAGAGCCAGCGCTTGGCGGCCCGATTGGCGTCGGCATCGTGAGCCATGACGTCTCCTCATCTTTCCCGGTTATCGATCTTGTCAAGCGGGTACGGCGGCGAGAGGAGGGGCAAAACGGGTAAGCTGCGGCTCCCCTGGCTTCGCGCCAGTATAGGAGCCGCGAGCGAGCGGTCAAGCAGGGGCGAACCCGAGGTGATCCGCCCCCAGTCAGGCTGGTTGCACCGGCATGCGACCGGTGCATGAGCGTCAGATCGCGAACGAGGATTCGCGTGCGCCGATCGTTTCTTTCAAAGCTTTCACCCACTTGCGCGCGGGCAGCTTCAGCGTGTCCTCGATCAGCTTCGCGCGGGCCTCCAGCTGCGCGAACGACACGTCGAGCGCAGGGCCCGAGAACGCGATCGCGATCCGGTTGCCGTCGTGCACTTCCGGCAGCGCGATCACGCGATGGTCGAACGCCGCGTTCAGATGCTTCATGTTGCGCACGAAGCTCGGATGGTCGCCGAACAGGTTGATCGTCGCGATGCCCGCGTCGGCGAGGCAGCCGCGCACCGCGCGGTAGAACGCGACGCTGTCGAGCACCGGACCGCGCGCGGTCGCGTCGTACAGGTCGATCTGCAGCGCGCCCGTCGTGCCGCGGTTGGCCGGATCGTTGACGAAATCCCATGCGTCGGCTTCGTGCACGACGAGGCGTGCGTCATCGGGCGGCAGCGCGAACATCGTGCGCGCCGCGACGATCACGGCCGGGTTCAGTTCGACGGCCTCGACCTTCGCGTGCGGCAGGAAGCGATGCGAGAACTTGGTCAGCGCGCCGGTGCCGAGCCCGAGCTGGACGATCCGCTCGGGCGTTTCGAGGAACAGCAGCCACGCCATCATCTGCTGCGCGTATTCGAGCTCGATGTGCAGCGGCTTCGAGATCCGCATCGCACCCTGCACCCATTCGGTACCGAAGTGCAGGAAGCGCACGCCGCGCTCTTCGGAGAACGTGACGGGCGCGAAGCGCGGCTTGCGCGGCGCCTCGAGGACGGGCACGTCGTCGTGTTCGTCGATCTCCGGACGGCGTTTCACGCGCGCCGGCTGGAGTTTGTCGGAGCCGTTGTAGGCGGCCGGCTTGCGTTGCTTGAACGCGCGCGCCTCGGCGGACGCGCGCTTGATCAGTCGGGTCATGATTGAATCTCGCTGGGTGACGCTGGATGAGCGGACGAGAGGATAGCATTGGTGGGGGATGGCGGCCGTGCCGCCCACCCTGCCCTGCGTGACTTCGAAGCCGGTTGGCGCTACGCTGCGCTCGGTGATCGAAGGAGAACGCATGAACCCGAACGGCAAAAGGATCTGGTTTCCGGCGAAGCGCTACGGATGGGGATGGGGGTTGCCGATTGCCTGGCAAGGCTGGGTCGTACTGCTGCTGTTCGCGATCGGGATCATCGCGAGCGCGTGGCTGGTGCCGCCGCACCGGTCGCCGATCGCATACGCTGCATGCATCGCGGTGTTGGTCGCGCTGTTGACCGCCGTTTGCTGGATCAAGGGCGAAAAGCCCAGGTGGAGATGGGGCAAGGACGACTGAGCGCCGCGGCGACGGCCGCGCGCGATCCGGATCGATGTCAGGCGAGAATCGCCCGCCACTGCACCAGCTTCTGCTCGAACGACAGCATCGCATTCGCCGGACTCGACGACGGCAGCACCAGCGTGTCGTACCCGGCCTGGCCGATCACGTCGGCAAACCGCCCTGCCGTCTTGCCGTTGAAACACACTTTCTTCAGCAACGGCGCATGCGCGCGCAACGACGCGAAGTCGTTCGGCTTCGCATTCCGGATCGCAGAATCGAGACTGCCTTGCCGGTGGCAGGCGTCGAGGACGTCCCAGATGCCGATGCCGTGCGAAAGCACGCGCTCGAGCCGCGCGTCGTACGCAAGCTCGTGCAGCCCCGGCTCGCCGAGCACCGCCCCGAGCAACCGCCAGAACTGGTTGCGCGGATGCGCGTAGTACTGCGCGGCATCGAGCGACGCCTCGCCCGGAAAGCTGCCGAGAATCATCGTGTGCGTATGCGGCCCGACGACCGGCGGAAAGCCCTGCAGCATCACGCCGCTCCGCGCGGCCCGGCGGATCGCGGCCCGTCGCCGTGCGCATCGAGATGGCGCCACAGCGCGGGCAGCATGCATTCGGTGACCATCAACGGCTTGCCGTGCCGCTGGAACACCGAGCGCCGCGCGGCGAACGCATGTGGCGCCCGCGCGCCCTGCAACGCATGGCTCGCGAGCGCATACAGCGGATGACCGGCGATCACGCGCCGGCTGACGAGCGTGGAGCGCTCCACCTGCGGATCGCTGTACAGCAGCTCCGCGAGCGGCCGCGTGCGCAACCGCCGCATTGCCTGCCAGACACCCTTGCTGGCCGCGAGCGGCGCGATGCTGTGCGCGGCGACGTACGGCATGCCGTCGACCGACAGGATCACCTCGCGCACCCACATCGGCGCGCGCGGCGCACTGTCGAGCGCGTCCGGTTCGTCGAACCACGGACAGTCGACGGCCTCGCGCGTCACGCGCACGCTCACGCTGCCGAGGCGCGCCAGATGCGCGGTCAGCGAACCGCCGCGCGTCAGCCAGTCGCGCTGATCGAGCGTGCAGCCGGGCCGGGGCGTTTCGCGCCAGCCCGCCCGTGCGCCGTCGAATCGCATCCGCGCGTTCACGCGGTGCGCGACAGCAGCAGCGCGTTGGTCCGCTTCACGAAGCTCGCCGGATCGTCGAGCATCCCGCCTTCGGCCAGCAACGCCTGGTCGAACAGCAGGTGGCACCAGTCGCCGAAATTGGCGCTGTCGGCGTTCAGCTGCTTCACGAGCGCGTGCTCCGGGTTGATCTCGAGGATCGGCTGCATCGCCGGCGCGTTCTGGCCGGCCGCCTTCAGCATCCGCTGCAGGTAGCCGCTCATGTCGTTGTCGTCCGCGACGAGGCACGACGGCGAATCGGTCAGGCGGAACGTGACGCGCACTTCCTTCACCTTGTCGCCGAGCGCTTCCTTCATCTTCTCGACGACCGGCTTGATCGCCTCGCCCGCCTGCTCCTGCGCCTTCTTTTCCTCGTCGTTCAGCTCGCCGAGGTCGAGATCGCCGCGGGCCACGCTCGCGAGCGGCTTGCCGTCGAATTCATGCAGGAACGACAGCATCCATTCGTCGACGCGATCGGTCAGCAGCAGCACCTCGACGCCCTTCTTGCGGAACACTTCCAGGTGCGGGCTGTTCTTCGCGGCCTGCCACGTATCGGCGGTCACGTAGTAGATCTTGCTCTGCTCGGGCTTCATGCGCGACACGTAGTCGGCGAGCGACACGTCCTGCGCGTCGGTGTCGCCGTGCGTCGATGCGAAGCGCAGCAGCTTCGCGATCCGCTCGCGGTTCGCGTGATCCTCGCCCAGACCTTCCTTCAGCACCTGGCCGAACGCGCTCCAGAACGTCTTGTACTTTTCCTTGCCGGCGTCCTCTTCCGCGTTCGCGAGTTCCTCGAGCATCGACAGCGCGCGCTTGGTCACGCCTTCGCGGATCGCCTTCACGTCGCGGCTTTCCTGCAGGATTTCACGCGACACGTTCAGCGGCAGGTCGGCCGAATCGACGACGCCCTTCACGAAGCGCAGGTATTGCGGCAGCAGCTGCTCGGCGTCGTCCATGATGAACACGCGCTTCACGTACAGCTTCAGGCCGCCGCGGTAATCGCGGTTCCAGAGGTCGAACGGCGCGTGCGCCGGCACGAACAGCAGCTGCGTGTATTCGCTGCGGCCCTCGACGCGGTTGTGCGTCCACGTGAGCGGATCCTGGTGATCGTGCGCGATGTGCTGGTAGAACTGCGTGTACTGCTCGTCGCTGACGTCGCTCTTCGAACGCGTCCAGAGCGCGCTCGCCTGGTTGACGGTTTCGTCCTCGTCCTTCAGGACCATCTCGCCCTTTTCCTGATCCCACTCTTCCTTCTGCATCAGGATCGGCAGCGCGATGTGGTCGGAGTACTTCTGGATGATCGACTTCAGGCGGTGCGACGACAGCAGCTCGTCCTCGCCTTCGCGCAGATGCAGCGTGATCGTCGTGCCGCGCTGCGCGCGCTCGATCGCGTCGATTGTGAAATCGCCCTCGCCCGCGCTTTCCCAGCGCACGGCTTCGTTCGCCGGCAGGCCGGCGCGGCGCGTCTCGACGGTGATCCTGTCTGCGACGATGAAGCCCGAGTAGAAGCCCACGCCGAACTGGCCGATCAGCGCCGCGTCCTTCTGCTGGTCGCCGGACAGCTTCGTGAAGAATTCCTTGGTGCCCGAACGCGCGATCGTGCCGAGGTTCGCGATCGCCTCGTCGCGGCTCATGCCGATGCCGTTGTCCTCGATCGTGATCGTGCGTGCGGCCTTGTCGAAGCCGATGCGGATGCGCAGATTCGGATCGTTCTCGTACAGCGCGTTGTCCGCGAGCGCTTCGAAACGCAGCTTGTCGGCCGCGTCGGACGCGTTCGACACCAGTTCGCGCAGGAAGATTTCCTTGTTGCTGTAGAGCGAATGAATCATCAGGTGGAGGAGTTGCTTGACCTCTGCCTGAAAGCTCATCGTTTCGTGTGCCATGGATGCTGTTTCCTCTTACATGAACTTGAATGGTGTGGCGCGGGCGCCCGGCGCGCGATGCCGGCGGGCCCGTCAAGGACGACCGCCTGGCGCAAGCGGTTCGCGCGGGTATCTGGGGACGGGCGACCGGATTTCAAGGGGCGGTGCGCCGCCCGCCGTCACGACGCGCGCCGCGCCGCCGCTTCGATATAGCGCGCGAGAAACCCCGGCAGTGCCGGATCGCCGCAGTTCGCGACGTTGAAGCGCGTCCATGTCGACGACGACTGCTGCGGCGAGAACAGGCTTCCCGGCGTCAGCAGGAACCCTTCCTCGTGCGCGGCGGCCGCGAGCGCGTCCGAATCGACGCCCGTGTCGGCCCACAGGAACATCCCCGCCGCCGGCATCGTGAAGAGCCGCAGCCCGGTACGCTCGAGCATCCGCGCGGTCTTGTCGCGCACGCCGTCGAGCCGCGCGCGCAGCCGCTCGACGTGTCGCCGGTAATGCCCTTCGGTCAGGATCTTGTACAACACGCGCTCGTTGAGCTCGGGCGTCGTCATCCCGACCAGCATCTTCTGGTCGGTGACCGCCTTCGCGATCTCCGGCGCGCAGGCGACATAGCCGACCCGCAAATTCGCCGCGAGCGTCTTCGAATAGCTGCCCAGGTAGATCACGCGCTTCAGCTGGTCGAGACTCGCGAGTCGCGTGGCCGGATAGCTCGGTGGGCACAGGTCGCCGTACACGTCGTCCTCGACCACGAGGAAGTCGTACGCCTCGGCAAGCTTCAGTATCCGGAACGCCTGCGCGGCGGACAGCGACGTGCCGGTCGGATTCTGCAACACCGAATTGATCACGAGCATCCTGGGCCGCCACATCTGCACGAGCGTTTCCAGCGCGTCGAGATCGGGGCCGTCGGGCGTATAGGGCATGCCGACCAGTTGCGCGCCCTGCGACGCGAAGCGGCCGAACATCTGGAACCACGCGGGATCGCCGACGATCACCGCATCGCCGGGCCGCACGTAGATCCGCGAGATCAGGTCGATCGCCTGCGTGATGCCCGACACCAGCACGAGCTGCTCGGGCTTCGCGCCGATCTCGACTTCCGCGAGCCGCGTCTGCAATTGCTGGCGCAGCGGCAGGAAGCCCTGCGCGGTGCCGAAACCGAGCATCTGCGCGCCGGACTGGCGCCCGAGCGCGCGCAGCGCGCCGGTGATCAGCTCGCCGTCGAGCCAGCGGCCCGGCAGGTAGCCGAGACCCGGCCCTTTTTCCGGGCTGACGGTATGCAGCATGTTGCGCAGCAGCCAGACGACGTCGATCGTGTTGTGCACGGGCGCGGCCTCGGCCACGCGCACCACGTTGTCGGCCGGCTGCGGGCCGGTGGCCGTGCGCTCGCGCACGTAGAAGCCCGAGCCGCGTCGCGAGTCGAGATAGCCCTGCGCGACGAGCCGTTCGTACGCTTCGACCACGGTAAAGCGCGACACGCTCTTGTCGAGCGCGAGCTTGCGGATCGACGGCATGCGCATGCCGGGCCGGAACACGCGTTCGTCGATGCGGCGCCGCGCCCACTGGACGAGCTGGTCGACGAGCGTGAGCGTGGCCGTATCGTGCGGCGCGGGAATCTGGGCGAGTGGGACGGTGGACATGAGCGGCGACTCCAACTGTACCGAAGGCTATCGCGCCGATTGTACCGTTACTGTGCCGGTGCCGACGATTACAGTTGACCGGAATGGCGATCGTGCGGCCGCCGTCGCGGCCTTGCCGCACGCGGCGCCGCACCGCCGGGCCCGTATCGCGGCCCGGGCACCGGCCGGTTCCGCAACCGCCCGGCGCATCGCCCGCCTACCATGACACTTTCGCTTCCCGACCGACGTTCATGCCAGCCCGCTCCCTGACCCTCGACCATCTCGTGATCGCCGCGCGCACGCTCGACGAAGGCGTGCGCCATGTCGCCGCGTCGCTCGGCATCGAACCGGCCGGCGGCGGCCGCCATCCGCTGATGCGCACCCATAACGCGCTGTTCGGCGCATGGGGCGGGCTGTACCTCGAAGTGATCGCGATCGATCCCGATGCGCCCGCCACGGGCGACGACGCCACGCCGCCGCGCGCGCGGCTGTTCGGCCTCGACGATCCGGCGATGCATGCCCGGCTCGCGCAGGGCCCGTTCCTCGCGCACTGGGTCGCACGCGTCGACCGCCCGCGCCAGCTCGCGATGTGGCAACGCCAGTACCCGGCGCGCATCGCGCCGGTCGTCGCGATGCGGCGCGGCGACCTGAGCTGGGGCCTCACGGTGCCCGACGACGGCGCGTTCCCCGCTTGGCAAGGCGCCGGCGACGGCCTCGTGCCATCGCTGATCCAGTGGGACAGCCCGCGCCATCCGGCCGAATCGCTGCCGAACGACGGCGTCGCACTGAAGGCGCTCAAGGGCGTCCACCCGCGTGCGGACGTCATCCGCGAGCAGCTCGACTGGCTCGGCGCGGGCCATCTGCTCGACCTCGACACCGGCGACGGCCCGCCGGGGCTCGTCGCCGAATTCGACACGCCGCAAGGCGCACGCACGCTGCGCTGAATGCCGCTGCCGCCCCTCGATTACACGAAGCCCGCAATACGGAGACACCCATTTCATGAATTCGCGCGAAACCCGGGGCATGCTGCTCGGCCTCATCGGCGTGATGATCTTCAGCCTGACGCTGCCGATGACGCGTATCGTCGTCTCCGAACTCAACCCGCTGCTGAACGGTCTCGGCCGCGCGCTCGCCGCGTCGGCGCCGGCCGGCCTGCTGCTGTGGTGGCGCCGCGAACGGCTGCCGACCCGCGCGCAGCTGAAAAGCCTCGCGGTCGTGTCGGCCGGCGTGATCATCGCGTATCCGGTGTTTTCCGCCTGGGCGATGAAAACCGTGCCGGCCTCGCACGGCGCGGTCGTCAACGGGCTGCAGCCGCTGTTCGTTGCACTGTACGCGGCGTGGCTGTCGCACGAGCGGCCGTCGAAGGCGTTCTGGGCCAGCGCGCTGGCGGGCAGCGCGCTCGTGATCGCGTTCGCGCTGCGCGACGGCGGCGGCACGGTGCAGGCCGGCGACGCGCTGATGCTCGTCGCGGTCGGCATCGGCGCGCTCGGCTATGCGGAAGGCGCGCGCCTCGCGCGCCAGATCGGCGGCTGGCAGGTGATCTGCTGGGCGCTCGTCGTGTCCGCACCGTTCCTGGTGCTGCCGGTCGGCTGGCTCGCGTGGACGCAGCACGTCGCGCACCCTGCCCCGCTCGCGTTGCGCACGTGGCTCGCATTCGGCTACGTGACCCTTTTTTCCCAATTCATCGGCTTTTTCGCGTGGTACGCCGGACTCGCCATGGGCGGCATCGCGCGCGTCGGCCAGGTGCAGTTGCTCCAGATCTTCTTCACGATCGCCTTTTCCGCGCTGCTGTTCGGCGAGACGGTGACGCCGTCGACGTGGCTGTTCGCGGCCGCCGTGATCGCGACCGTGATGCTCGGCCGGCGCTCGGCGGTGGCCACGGCCCCGCGTCCCGCTCGCGCCGGTTGATGAGGTGCGCCATAATGTTCGCTTTGCCTGAACGGTTTTGCCCACCCGGCCGCGACGGCCCGGTCGCGCTCCCGCACGCCCACCCGGCCGCGTCGACGCGATCAGCCCGATCGACCTTTCTTGACTGACCACGATATCCGAACGAGGAGACTATGAATCCGAGCGACCTGCATCCGCCGCACTGGCAGCTTTCCGAACGCGCCCGCAAGCTGACGAGCTCTGCGATCCGCGAGATCCTGAAGGTCACGGAACGCCCCGAGGTCATCTCGTTCGCAGGCGGCCTGCCCGCTCCCGCGACGTTCCCGGCCGAACGCATGCGCGCCGCGGCCGACCGCGTGCTGCGCGATGCGCCCGCCGCCGCACTCCAGTACAGCGCGACCGAAGGCTACCTGCCGCTACGCGAATGGATCGCCGAGCGCTACAGCGTGCGCGTGTCGCAGGTGCTGATCACGACCGGCTCGCAGCAGGCGCTCGACCTGCTCGGCAAGGCGCTGATCGATCCGGACAGCCCGATCCTCGTCGAAACCCCGACCTACCTCGGCGCGCTGCAGTCGTTCTCGCTGTACGAGCCGCGCTACGTTCAGGTGCCGACCGACGAGCTGGGCCTGCTGCCCGAAGGCCTCACGCCCGACCTGACGCAAGGCGCGCGCCTGCTGTACGCGCAGCCGAACTTCCAGAATCCGACCGGCCGCCGCCTGCCCGTCGAGCGCCGCCGCGCGCTCGCCGCGTTCGCGCAGTCGAGCCCGTTCCCGGTGCTGGAAGACGACCCGTACGGCGCGCTGAACTACCAGGGCGAGCCGCTGCCGACGATGCTGTCGATGGCGCCCGACCATATCGTGCACCTCGGCACGTTCTCGAAGGTGCTCGCGCCGGGCCTGCGGATCGGCTACATCATTGCCCCCGAGGAACTCCACTTCAAGCTCGTGCAGGCCAAGCAGGCCACCGACCTGCATACGCCGACGCTCACGCAGCGCATCGCGCACGAAGTGATCAAGGACGGCTTCCTCGACGAGCACATCCCGACGATCCGCCAGTTGTACGGCGCGCAATGCGAAGCGATGCTCGCGTCGCTCGCGCGCCACATGCCGGAAGGCGTCACGTGGAATCGCCCGGACGGCGGCATGTTCATCTGGGTGAACCTGCCCGCGCAGATCGACAGCATGAAGCTGCTCGAAGCCGCGGTCGCCAACCACGTCGCCTTCGTGCCGGGCGCGCCGTTCTTCGCGAACGACCCGCAGCAGAACACGCTGCGCCTGTCGTTCGTGACGGTGCCGCCGGAGAAGATCGAGGAAGGCGTCGCGCGTCTCGGCAAGCTGCTGCGCGAGCGTCTCTGATCCCCTTTTTCCTGTCACGACTCTCAACGAGGAATCGAACACATGGCTAACGTCTACGACAAACTGAAGTCGCTCGGCATCGAACTCCCGACCGCCGGCGCACCGGCCGCCGCCTACGTGATGAGCGCGCAAAGCGGCAACACGGTCTACCTGTCGGGCCACATCGCGAAGAAGGACGGCAAGGTCTGGGCCGGCAAGCTCGGCGCGGATCTGCAGACGGAAGACGGCAAGGCGGCCGCCCGCTCGATCGCGATCGACCTGCTCGCGACGCTGCACGCGCACACCGGCGACCTGAACAAGGTCACGCGCATCGTGAAGCTGATGAGCCTCGTCAACTCGACGCTCGACTTCACCGAACAGCACGTCGTGACGAACGGTGCGTCGGAACTGATCGCCGAAGTGTTCGGCGACGCAGGCAAGCACGCGCGTTCGGCGTTCGGCGTCGCGCAGATTCCGCTCGGCGCGTGCGTCGAGATCGAACTGATCGCCGAAGTCGCGTAACGGGCGCATCGAGATGACCGGTCGTCTCGTCCGCTTCAAGCAGGTCGACGTCTTCACGTCGGTGCCGTTCAAGGGCAACCCGCTCGCCGTCGTGTTCGACGCCGATTCGCTCGGCGACGACGCCATGCTCGAGATCGCCCGCTGGACGAACCTGTCGGAAACGACGTTCGTCTGCACGCCGACCGATCCGGACGCCGACTACCGCGTACGGATCTTCACGACGGCCGGTGAACTGCCGTTCGCCGGCCACCCGACGCTCGGCACCGCGCATGCGTTCCTGGAAAGCGGCGTGCGGCCGCGCACGCCGGGCCGGCTGATCCAGCAGTGCGGGGTCGGCCGGGTGGCGCTGCGCGAGCAGGCCGGCGGCTGGGCGTTCGCCGCGCCGCCGGCCCGCGTCACGCCGCTCGACCGTTCGGACTACGCGGCGCTGGTTGCCGCGTTGCGCAGCGACGCGATCGACCTGGAAGCCGAGCCGTGCGCGGTGGACAACGGCGCGCCGTGGCTGGTCGTGCGGCTGAAGTCGGCCGACGCGTGCATCGGTCTGTCGCCGGATCCGGCCGCGCTGGAGGCGCTCACGCACCGCTACGGTATGGACGGCCTCGCGGTCTACGCGCCGCACGCCGAAGGCGGCCCCGCGACGTTCGAAATCCGCTGCCTGATGACGGGCGGCAACTTCGGCTTCGGCGAGGACCCGGTCACCGGCAGCGCAAACGCCGCGCTGGCCGGGCTGCTGACGCGGCAGGAACGCCGCCCCGGCCCGTCGTACACGGCCCGCCAGGGTACGGCGATCGGCCGCGACGGCCGCATCTCCGTCAGCTATGACGAAGATGGCACCACGTGGATCGGCGGCCACGTCGTCACGGTCGTCGACGGCACCTTCCGGTCGCCCGTGTAACATTTCGCGATGTGCGCTGGCGCCGGCCCGCCCGGCGCCCCTACGATTCGCCCAACTATCGCAAAAACGTTCCAGCCAGTAATATCGGGCCTAATCCGTTGTTTCGGAGGTCTGTCCATGGTTGCGTGTCCCGCGAACGAACAGACGTCGGGACAACCCGAACCATAGCCAGCCATCCTGACGGATGACGCACGCGAGCAGGACGCCGCCCTCTCAGATGAGCTCCGCCCGGTCAAACCACACGCCGCCGACCCGACCGCTGCGCGCGCCGCGCAAGTCGCGCCGGCGCGCGCTGTTCGCGATCCCGCTGCTCGGGATGCTGGCGCTCGCGCTGCTGTGGGCGGTGATCGTCGCGCGGCTGTCGGTCGAAAAGGACAGCGCATACAAGGAAGCGGCGGCTTCCGCGGCGATCCTGTCGTCCGCGCTCGAACAGCACACGGTCAAGGCCATCCATCAGGTCGACCAGATCACCCGCTTCGTCAAGTTCGAATTCGAGAAATCGCCCGCGCATTTCAACCTCGCGAGCGCGGTCGAAAAAGGCGTCGTGCCGAGCGACACGCTGATCCAGGTTTCGCTCGTCAACGCGAAGGGCGTCCTGTTCGCGAACACGGCCGAACTCCATCCGAAGCCGATCAACCTGGCCGACCGCGAGCACTTCAAGGTCCACCTCGCGCACAACGACGATCGCCTGTACATCAGCAAGCCCGTGCTCGGCCGCGTGTCGAGCCACTGGACGCTGCAGATGACGCGGCGCCTGAACAATCCGGACGGCAGCTTCGCGGGCATCGTCGTGGTGTCGGAAGACCCGAGCTACTTCACGAACGACTTCTACAACAACGCGGCGATCGGCAAGGAAGGCGTGATCGCCGTGGTGTCCGACACGGGCACCGTCCTCGCGCGGCGAACCGGCTCGCTCAACAACGCGCCCGGTGCGTTCTCCGCGTCGGGCGTCTATCCGATCGCCGAGCGCGTGACGGGCACGATCATCGACCCGATCGACGGCGTGACGCGCATCGTGTCGTACCGCCACCTCGACGGCTATCCGCTCGCGGTGATGGTCGGGCTGTCGCAGTCCGAGGAATTCGCGGACTACTACCACACGCGCAACGTCTATCTGCTGATGACGAGCTTCATCACGCTCGCGATGCTCGCATTCTTCGGCGTCGCGACGGGGTTGATCGGCAAACTGCTCGGCCGCGAGCGCGAGATGACCCAGCTCGCCGAATACGACCTCCTCACCGGCCTCGCGAACCGCTATGCGACGCTGCGCGGGCTGCGCAACGACGTGTCGATGCCGGCCAGCCTGTCGCGGCTCGGCCTGCTGTTCATCGACCTCGACAACTTCAAGACCGTCAACGACACGCTCGGCCACAACGCCGGCGACATCGTGCTGCAGATGACCGCGTCGCGCCTGTCGGATGCCGTCGGCGACGAAGGGTCGCTCGCACGGATCGGCGGCGACGAGTTCGTCGTCGTGATGAAGGGCGACGACGTCGAACGGCGCGCGGTGCGGCTCGCGGAAGCGATCATCCGGATGTTCGCCGAGCCGTTCGACGTGCGCGGCAGTTCGTTCGTGCTGCACGCGAGCATCGGCATCGCGCTGCACACCGTCGCGAACGAAAGCGAGATCGACCTGCTGAAGAAGGCCGACCTCGCGATGTACAGCGCGAAGGACGCGGGCAAGAACTGCTACCAGTTCTACGCGCCGCACCTGTCGCATCGCGCGGACCACCTGATGCGCTGGGAACAGCAATTGCGCGTCGCGCTCGCCGAGGGGCAGCTGTTCCTCGCCTACCAGCCGAAGATCGACCTGACGCACCGCACGATCACCGGCTTCGAGGCGCTCGCGCGCTGGGATCACCCCGAGCACGGCATCATCTCCGCGAACGAGTTCATTTCGATTGCCGAGTCGACGGGCCTGATCGTGCCGATCGGCGACTTCGTGATCCGCACCGCGTGCGAACAGATCGCGCGCTGGCGCGACGACGGCCACGACACGCTGACGCTCGCGGTCAACATCTCGCCGGTGCAGTTCTGGCGCGGCGACCTGATCGAGACGATTTCGCAGGCGCTGCAGGACACCGGCATCGAGGCGAACCGACTCGAAATCGAGATCACCGAGACCGCGATGATGGAATATCCGGAGCTCGTGTCCGAGAAGATCGTCGCGTTGAAGAAGCTCGGCATCCGGATCGCGCTCGACGATTTCGGCACCGGCTATTCGTCGCTGTCGTACCTGCACCGCTTCTCCGTCGATACGCTGAAGGTCGACCGCTCGTTCGTGCAGGCGATCCCGAACGATCGCAGCGTGTGCGTGATGGTGTCGTCGATCGTGCATCTGGCGCGCTCGCTCGGCCTGACGGTGGTCGTCGAAGGCACCGAAACCGAGGAGCAGATCGCGTGGCTGTCCGCGCTCGGCGAGATCGAGGCGCAGGGCTTCCTGTTCTCCCGCCCCGTGCCGGCCGACGCGATCCCGGCGCTGATCGCGCGCTTCGGCGTGCGCGGCGACCGGCCGAGTGTCCTCGCGCACCGCGCAACCGGCAGCACGGGCGCCTGAGCCCGCGGCCCGCGCGGCCATGTTGCGCAGCACACCGATTATTTCGGTTTCCGATCCGGTTGTTTAGTTCATTAACTAGCGTTTTCGCGCATGGCAGTGTCACGATGCGCGGCGGACAATCGGGAGGGCCATCGTGTCGGCGGGCCGCCGGCACGTTTCCACGCGCGAGACCAGGCCCAGCGCCAACAGCACCGTCATGACAACCATCGAAGTCGAAGCGGCCGAACGTGTCGAACAGACACAGGCATCCCTATGGGCCTTGTTCAAGGTCGTGGCCGGCATTTCCGCCGTGTCGTGGGGCGGGCTTTCGATGATGGCGCAGCTCGAACGCCACTACGTCGACCGGTTGCAGCGCATCGAGCCGCACGTGTTCGCCGATCTCGTCGCCCTTGCATGGCTCGTGCCAGGCCCCGTCGGCTGCAATGTCGCGGTGCAGGTCGGCCAGACGCTGCACGGCCGCATCGGCGCATGGATCGCCGGCATCGCGAGCGTGCTGCCGTTCTCCGTGCTGATGACGCTGTTCGCGATCTTCTACCGCACGCCGATCGTGCGCTCGCTCGCCGCGCCGATGCTGATCAATCACTTCGGGATGGTGCTTGCCGCGCTGATCGGCGTCACGTGGGTCAAGCAGTTGCGCACGCTCGCGAGCACACGGCTCGAACGGTCGATCGCCGCGCTCTCGACGATTCTGCTCGCTTTCGCGCATAGTCCGGCCGCTTTCGTCGGGATTCTCTTCGCTGCGTTCGCTGCCGGCTGGCTGACCGGGCCGCCGCAACACGACGCGGTCGACTTCACGCTGTCCAAACGCGACCGAAACCTGCTCGTGCTGCTCGCCGTGCTCGTCGCGCTGTTCGCGCTGCCGCTGCCCGGCGACTACCAGGAGACGCTGCTGTGGCCGCGGCTCGCCGGCGCGGGCATGACGCTGTTCGGCGGCGGCTTCTCCGCGCTGCCCGTGCTCAAGACGCTGTTCGTGTCGCCGGCCACCGGCATCTCCGATCACGACTTCACGCTCGCGTTCGCGCTGTCGCCGGTGTCGCCCGGCCCGCTGCTGAACGTCGTGCCGTTTCTCGGCTACCTGACCGACGGCTGGACCGGCGCGCTGCTCGCGACCGCCGCGCTGTTCATTCCGTCGGGGTGTCTCGTCGTGTTCGCGCAGAACCATCTGTTCCGGCTCAAGCGCCACTCGCGCTTCGAGCACGGGATGCGCCTGCTGCGCGCGGCGACGACGGGTTTTCTCGTCGTCGCCGTCGTGAGGATCCTGCATCGCGAACCGGCCGATCCCGTCTACTGGCTCACGGGCGCCTTTGCGACGCTGTGCTTCGCGCGCTTCAAGGTGCCCGTGTACGCCGTCTACGGTGCGGTCGCGATCGTATGCGGCGGATGGCTGTTGTGGGCCGCCATCGCGCACTGACGGCAACCCCTCCCACCACCGCCGGACGATTGCCGCTCAGCTCGCCTGCACCGCGACGCGGCGCGCGACCCAACGTGCACGCAGCGCGTCGTACGCGAGGTTGAAGCAGAACGTGTACGGCAGGAAGAACAGCACGATGCCGAGGTCGAGCAGCAGCGCCTCGACGAGGCTCACGTTCAGCCACCACGCGGCCACCGGCACCACCATCGCGACGAGGCCGAGTTCGAACACGACCGCGTGCGCGATCCGCATCCCGAGCGTGCGCGTGAGGCCGGCGCGGCGCTCGAAACGGTCGAACAGCGTGTTGAACGTCATGTTCCAGGCCATCGCGATCAGCGACACCATCACCGTCAGCACGCCGACGTGCGACACCGGCATATCGAGCAGCCACGCGCCGATCGGCGCGCACAGCGCGATCGCCACCAGCTCGAACGTCAGCGCGTGAACGAGGCGTTCCGTCACCGTTTTGTTCATCTGTTTCATGGTTCCCTCCAATTCGGTTGTGCAGCAAATGTCGGCCATTTTGATCGGCGTGCCTGCATGAATCCAGTTTGATACCATCGGTTTTACCGATACAACGATGTGAGATCCACGCATGCGCCACGCCCCCGAAGCCCTGCTCGCCTTCGCCGAAGCCGCGCTGCTCGGCTCGTTCACGGCCGCCGCGCGCAAGCTCGGCAAGCGCCAGTCGACGGTGTCCGAAGCGATCGCGAACCTCGAGATCGATCTCGGCGTGCAGTTGTTCGACCGCTCGACGCGCACACCGACGCTGACCGATGCCGGACGCGCGCTGCTGCCGCAGGTGCAGCGCACACTGGAAGCCGGCGCGGCGATCGACCGCACCGCCGCGCGGCTCGCGCAGGGGGAGGAAGCACGGCTGACGCTCGTCGTGTCCGATACGTATCAATCGAAGCGTTACGAGGAAACCTTGATGGCGCTCGAGCGGCGCTTTCCGACGCTGGAACTCGAATGCCAGATTGCCGAACACGAGGACGTGCTCGACCTGATCCAGCAGGGCCGCGCACAGCTCGGGCTGATGGCCGCGCGCGCCGTCTACCCGCCCGATATCGGCGCGGCGACGGTGGCGGAGGAATCGGAGATCGGGCTGTTCGTCGGGCGCACGCACGCGCTGGCGGCCTGCGGCGACGCTGACGTGCCGCATTCGGCGCTGCGCGACGCGCGCGAGCTGCGCCTCAACACGTACGTGAAACCGGAGGATCGCGGCGCTGACGACCGGATCGTCATCGGCACGCAGCGCTGGCTCGCGCCGAGCTACCTGATGCTGCTGGAGATGGCGGTGCTGGGGTTCGGCTGGGCCGAGCTGCCGCGCTGGATGGTCGAGCACTTCGCGCGCGATCGCCTGTGCGAGCTGCGCTCGCGCGGCTGGCCGCGCCGCGTGCGGGTCGATGCGGTGTGGTCGCGCAACCGGCCGCTCGGCCCGGCCGGCGCGTGGCTGCTCGATGCGATGCTGGCCGCGTAGCGGCGCGCGGCATCGCGCCGGCGGCAGGCGCCGAACGGCGCCGCAAGGTCAGGTGTTCGCGATCAGAAGCCGCGCGACAGCACGGCCGCGCCGATCGTCACGACGCCGAGCACGAGGTTGACGACGACGAGCAGGCGCACCGTGTTCACCGCGCGCGCGCCGTCCGGCCAGTTCTGCGCCTGAACCGCGCGGCGGATGCGCGGGAACAGCGCAAAGCGGATGTGGCCGAAGATCAGCATCATCACGACACCGAGCCCCGCCATCGCGTGCAGCGTCCACGTCGCGTGCGCGCCGCCGAATGCTGTGAGCAGGAAACCGCCGGACAGCAGGATCACGATCACCGAGCCCGACACCCAGTTGAAGAAACGGCCGAACACGCCCTCGATCAGCGGCAGTCGCAACTGCGGCGTCAGGTCGGACAGCGCCGGGCGCAGGCAGAAGTTCGCGAAGACCATCCCGCCCACCCACACGGCGACGGCCAGCAGATGAAGAAACAGCGCGACGGCAACGGCGTGGGACATGGCGGCAATCCTGGTATGAGTTGTGTGCAACGAACGGCCGCGTCATGCGCGGTCTCGAGCGACGTTCGACCGGCGCGCCGCCGCGCGGTTCAGACCCCTGGCGGAATTTCACAATATTTTGCAAGTTCCGCGTGACGGCGCCACTCGCGCTTACCTGAGTATGTCGCGCAAAAAAGAACCGGCCGCACGCCCGCCGAAGCGGAGGTGCGGCCTTCGATGCCGGTCGAACCGGCCAACGGATGCGGCGTCAGCCGAGCAGCGGACGCAGCTCGTTGACGACCTTGAGCTTCGTTTCCGGCGCGCGGCCCTTGCGTGCACGCTTGCCGACGTGCGGCGCGAGCCCCGCGTACGACAGCGTTTCGTCCTGCGCCTTGCCGCCGCGACCGGTGCCGATCAGCACCACGCCGGCCGGGTCGATCGCGAGCGCCTGCACGAGCGTTTCCTTGTCGTCGAGCGCCATCAGGATCACGCCGCGACCGCCGCCCGACAGCGTCTTCATCTCGTCCATCCCGAACACCAGCAGACGGCCGCCGCTCGACAGACACGCGACCTGCGTCGCGTTCGGCAGCACGGGCATCGGCGCGAGCGGCACCGCGCCCGCATCGATGGTCATGAACGACTTGCCGGCCTTCACGCGGCTCACCATGTCGCCGACCTTCGCGAGGAAGCCGAAGCCGTTGCTCGACGCGAGCAGCAGTTGCTGGTCGGCCGGCGCCGCGTAGTAGTGCATCAGGTGCGAGCCCGACTCGAGCTCGATCAGCGACGTCACCGGCACGCCGTCGCCGCGCCCGCCCGGCAGCACCGACACGTCGACCGAGTACACGCGGCCGCTGCTGCCCCACGCGATCAGTCGATCGGGCGTGCGGCACTGGAACGCCGCATACAGGTGATCGCCTGCCTTGAACGAGAAACCGGCCGGGTCGAGCCCGTGCCCCTTCAGCGCACGCACCCAGCCCTTCTGCGACACGACGACCGTCACCGGCTCGTCGACGACCTTCGCCTCGAACGTCGCGCGCTTCTCCTGCTGGATCAGCGTGCGGCGATCGTCGCCGTACTGCTTCGCATCGGCCTCGATCTCCTTGATCATCAGCCGCTTCATCGCGCTTTCGTTCGCGAGCAGCTCCTCGAGCTTCGCCTTCTCGTCGCGCAGCGCCTCGAGTTCCTTCTCGATCTTGATCTTCTCGAGCCGCGCAAGCTGACGCAGGCGGATTTCGAGGATGTCTTCGGCCTGGCGGTCGCTGAGACCGAACGCGCTCATCAGCGCGGCCTTCGGCTCATCCGACTCGCGGATGATGCGGATCACCTCGTCGATGTTCAGGAAGACGATCATCCGCCCTTCGAGGATGTGGATGCGGTCGTCGACCTTCGCGAGACGATGGCGGCAGCGGCGCGTCATCGTCAGCTGGCGGAACTTCACCCATTCGTCGAGGATCGTCAGCAGCCCCTTCTGGCCCGGCCGGCCATCGGCGCCGATCATCACGAGGTTCAGTGTCGCGTTCGACTCGAGGCTCGTGTACGCGAGCAGCGTGTTCACGAATTCCGTCTGGTCGATCGTGCGCGACTTCGGCTCGAACACGAGCCGCACCGCCGCTTCCTTGCCCGACTCGTCGCGCACCGCGTCGAGCAGGTCGAGCATCGCCTTCTTGGTGTTGAGCTGCTCGGGCGTGAGCGTCTTCTTGCCGAGCTTGAGCTTCGGGTTGGTGAGTTCCTCGATTTCCTCGAGCACCTTCTGGCCCGACGTGTTCGGCGGCAGCTCGGTGACGACCAGCTGCCACTGGCCGCGCGCGAGATCTTCGATCTTCCAGCGCGCGCGCACCTTCAGGCTGCCGCGGCCGCTTTCATAGGCCGCCGCGATTTCGGTGTCGCTCGAGATGATCTGGCCGCCGCCCGGGAAGTCCGGGCCGGGGATCAGGTTCATCAGCTCCGCATGCGTGAGCTTCGGATTGCGGATCAACGCGACCGCCGCCGCCGCGACCTCGCGCAGGTTGTGCGACGGAATCTCGGTCGCGAGACCGACCGCGATGCCCGACGCGCCGTTCAGCAGCACGAACGGCATGCGGCTCGGCAGCGTCTTCGGTTCCTCGAACGAGCCGTCGTAGTTCGGCATGAAGTCGACCGTGCCCTGGTCGATCTCGTCGAGCAGCAGCTTCGAGATCGGCGTGAGCCGAGCTTCGGTGTATCGCATCGCCGCCGCGCCGTCGCCGTCGCGCGAGCCGAAGTTGCCCTGCCCGTCGATCAGCGGATAGCGCAGCGAAAAATCCTGCGCGAGACGCACGAGCGCGTCGTATGCCGACTGGTCGCCGTGCGGGTGGTATTTACCGAGCACGTCGCCGACCACGCGCGCCGACTTCACCGGCTTCGCGTCCGGGCCGAGGCCCATTTCGTTCATCGCGAACAGGATCCGGCGCTGCACCGGCTTCTGGCCGTCGCACACGTCGGGCAGCGCGCGGCTCTTCACGACGCTGACCGCGTAGCTGAGGTACGCCTGCTCCGCGTAGTTGCCGAGCGTCAGCGCATCGGCGTCCGGTGCGTCGGATCCGGCGAAGAGATCGGAAGTATTGTCGTCCATCTGAATTCCGTATTCGTAAGTGGCGTGAGGCCGGGCCGGGCGTCATGCCCGGCCGCGCGGGTTTAGATGTCCGCTTCGACGTCGTTGCCCTTTTCCTCGAGCCAGCCGCGTCGCGCGGCTGCCTCGCCCTTGCCCATCAGCATGGTCATCCGCGCGACGGTCGCCTCGTAGTCGAGTTCGCCGAGCTTCACCGGCATCAGGCGGCGCGTGTCGGGGTTCATCGTCGTGTCCCACAACTGCTCCGCGCTCATTTCGCCGAGACCCTTGAAGCGGCTGATGCTCCACTGCGTTTCGCGCACGCCGTCCTTGCGCAGCTTGTCGAGCGTCGCCTCGAGTTCGCCTTCGTCGAGCGCATAGAGCTTCTGCGCGGGCTTCTTGCCGCGCGCGGGCGCATCGACGCGGAACAGCGGCGGCCGCGCGACATGCACGTGACCGCGCTCGATCAGCTGCGGGAAATGCTTGAAGAACAGCGTGAGCAGCAGCACCTGGATGTGCGAGCCGTCGACGTCCGCGTCCGACAGGATGCAGATCTTGCCGTAGCGCAGGTTCGACAGGTCGACTGTGTCGTCCGGGCTGTGCGGATCGACGCCGATCGCGACCGAGATGTCGTGCACCTCGTTGTTCGCGAACAGGCGGTCACGCTCGGTTTCCCATGTGTTCAGCACCTTGCCGCGCAGCGGCAGGATCGCCTGGTATTCCTTGTCGCGGCCCATCTTCGCGGAACCGCCCGCCGAGTCGCCCTCGACGAGGAACAGTTCGTTGCGCGCGATATCTTCCGTCTCGCAGTCGGTCAGCTTGCCCGGCAGCACCGCGACGCCCGAGCTCTTGCGCTTCTCGACCTTCTGGCCGGCGCGCGTGCGCGCCTGCGCCTGCTTGATCACCAGTTCGGCGAGCTTCTTGCCGTGCTCGACGTGCTGGTTCAGCCACAATTCGAGCGCCGGACGCGAGAACGACGATACGAGCTTCACCGCGTCGCGGCTGTTCAGGCGCTCCTTGATCTGCCCCTGGAACTGCGGATCGAGCACCTTCGCGGACAGCACGAACGACACGCGCGCGAACACGTCTTCCGCGAGCAGCTTCACGCCCTTCGGCTGCAGGTTGTGCAGTTCGACGAAGCTCTTGACCGCCTGGTAGAGACCGTCGCGCAGGCCCGACTCGTGCGTGCCGCCGGCCGGCGTCGGGATCAGGTTCACGTACGACTCGCGCACGAGCGATCCTTCCTCGCTCCAGGCGACGACCCACGACGCGCCTTCCCCTTCGGCGAAGGTTTCGTCGGTCGAACGCGCATCGGCGAAGCGCTCGCCTTCGAACAGCGGAATCAGCAGCTCGCTGCCGTTCATCTCGTCGAGCAGGTAGCCGCGCAGGCCGTCCTCGTACTTCCACGCCTGGCGCTCGCCGGTCTTCTCGTTGACGAGCACGACCTCGACGCCCGGCAGCAGCACGGCCTTCGAGCGCAGCAGACGCTGCAGCTCGCCGAGCGGCAGGTTCGGCGAATCGAAATACTTCGGATTCGGCCAGACCTGCACGCGCGTGCCGGACTTCTTCTCGCCGCGGCCCGCGCCTTGCGTCGCGAGCGGCTTCACGACGTCGCCTTCGGCGAAGCCGAGCTCGGCGATCTTGCCGTCGCGCCAGACCGTCACGTCGAGACGCGTCGCGAGCGCGTTCGTCACCGACACGCCGACGCCGTGCAGGCCGCCCGAGAACGTGTACGCGCCGCCGGCGGCCTTGTCGAACTTGCCGCCCGCGTGCAGGCGCGTGAACACGATCTCGACGACCGGCACGCCCTCTTCGGGGTGCATCCCGAACGGGATGCCGCGGCCGTCGTCCTCGACCGACACCGACTGGTCGGCATGCAGCGTGACCGTGATCTGCTTGCCGTAGCCGCCGAGCGCCTCGTCGGACGCGTTGTCGATGACTTCCTGAATGATGTGCAGCGGATTTTCGGTACGGGTGTACATGCCGGGCCGCTGCTTGACCGGCTCGAGACCCTTGAGCACCTTGATCGATGCTTCGCTATAGGCCGCGCTGGGCTTCTTCGTTGACATAGGCGCTGAATTTCGTCATTCATCGGGACGTTGTCCACACCTCGTGTGGATAACGTCGTGGACAAAACGTTGAGTTCCGTAAAAAAGCGAATCGAAACAACGGTGTGCTTGGACTGCTCCGAAAGCGGGCGCGCAGCGTTCGCTGCGCTGCCCGGGACGCGCGGTATTTTACTGGTTCCGCGTGGCGCGCCGTCGCAAGTTCAATTACACGGCGCACGGGGCGTCAGACCGGCTTGCGCTTTGCCTCGAGCGTCTCCCACCGCTCGAGCGCGGCGAGGAGCTCGTCGTCGATCGCCGCGAACCGTTCGGTCAGGCGCGTGCCTTCCTGCGGATCCTTCGCGAAGATCGAACCGTCCTCCAGCTGCGCGTTGATCGTCTTCTGTTCTTCCTCGAGCGCCGCGATCTTCTCCGGCAGCGCATCGAGTTCGCGCTGCTCGTTGAACGACAGCTTCACCGTGCGCTGTGCGTTTCGGCCGGCCGCGCTTTTCGCCGCGTCTTCCTTGACCGGCGCCGCCTCCTTCACCGCGCGCTTCGCCGCCTCCTGCTGCGCGAGTTGCTGCGAACGCTCGCTCTGGATCTGCCAGTCGGTGAAGCCGCCGACGTATTCGCGCCACTTGCCGTCGCCCTCGGCCGCGATCACCGACGTGACGACGTTGTCGAGGAACGCGCGATCGTGGCTGACGAGCAGCACCGTGCCGTCGTAGTCGGCCAGCAGCTCTTCGAGCAGTTCGAGCGTCGGGATGTCGAGGTCGTTGGTCGGTTCGTCGAGCACCAGCACGTTGGCCGGCCGCGCGAACAGGCGCGCGAGCAACAGCCGGTTGCGCTCGCCGCCCGACAGCGACTTCACCGGCGAGCGTGCGCGCTCCGGCGCGAACAGGAAATCGCCGAGATAGCTCATCACGTGCTTGCGCACGCCGCCGATCTCGACCCATTCGCTACCGGGGCTGATCGTGTCGGCCAGGCTCTTTTCCTGGTCGAGCTGCGCGCGCATCTGATCGAAATAGGCGACCTGCAGGTTCGTGCCGGTGCGCACCGTGCCCGCGTCGGGCTTCAGTTCGCCGAGGATCAGCTTGAGCAGCGTGGTCTTGCCGGCGCCGTTCGGGCCGACGAAACCGATCTTGTCGCCGCGCATGACCGTCGTCGAGAAGGTGTCGACGACCGTGCGATCGCCGTAGCGCTTCGTCACGTCCGTCAACTCCGCGACGATCTTGCCCGACTTCTCGCCCTGCGCGACGTCGAGCTTCACGTTGCCCTGCGAATTGCGGCGCTCCGCGCGCTCGTTGCGCATCTGCACGAGCCGCGCGATGCGGCCGACGCTGCGCGTGCGGCGCGCCTCGACGCCCTTGCGGATCCACACTTCTTCCTGCGCGAGCAGCTTGTCGAACTTCTCGTTTTCCACGCGCTCGACTTCGAGCTGCTGCGCCTTGCGCGTCTGATACGCGGAGAAATTGCCCGGATACGACAGCAGCCGGCCGCGGTCGAGCTCGACGATGCGCGTCGCGACGCGGTCGAGGAACGCGCGATCGTGGGTGATGAACAGCAGGCCCGCGCGCTGCGCGACGAGCAGTTCTTCCAGCCAGCGGATGCCGTCGAAGTCGAGGTGGTTGGTCGGTTCGTCGAGCAGCAACACGTCGGGCTGGAGCACGAGCGCGCGCGCCAGCGCGACACGCTTCTGCATCCCGCCCGACAGCGCGTCGACCTGCGCGTCGCCGTCCGTCAGGCCGATCTGCGCGAGCGTCATCGACACGCGCGTACGCCAGTTCCATGCATCGTGGGCATCGAGCGACGACTGCAGCGCGTTCATCCGCGCGAGCAACGCGTCGTGCTCGGCGCCTTCGGGCGTCTCCGCGAGGCGGTGCGCGATCGAATCGTATTCTTCGAGCACTTCGCGCGTGTGCGTGAGCCCCGACGCGACGGCATCGAACACGGTCGCGCCCGGTTCGAACTCGGGCTCCTGCGGCACGTAGACGGTCACGAGCTCCTGCTGGCGCGTGATCAGCCCGTCGTCGGGCTTCGCCAGCCCGGCGACGATCTTCAGCAGCGACGACTTGCCCGCGCCGTTGCGACCGATCAGGCCGACGCGCTCGCCGGCCTCCAGCGAGAAATCCGCGTGATCGAGCAACGCGACGTGACCGAACGCGAGTTGCGCGCCGGTAATGGAATAAAGCGACATGGGGAGACGGCGAAGAGAGAAATCGGAAGCGCCCATTGTACCGGTGGCGGACGCCTGCGCCGGGATGGCCGGACGGACTAGGCCGGTGCGCGGTTCATTTCGTGCCGCGGCGGCATGACGGCGCGCCCGGCGGACGGGGCCGGCATGCGACGCGGCGATGTTGCGCAGCCCCCGCGGCGGGCATCCGGCCGCAGCTTCCCGGCCGGGTGCGCGCATGCGGGCAGTGCGATTACTTCACGTTGACCGAGATCGTCGAGCTCAGTTCGGGACCGTACGAGCGGTGCGCGCCGTCGCCGAGCTGCAGCGTCAGCGTGTGCTGGCCGGGCGGCAGCGTCACGTCGGTTTCGGTCTGGCCCTTGCCGAAGTGCAGCGAATGGTCCGTCGCGGGGATCACGTCGCCCTTCGGCACCGGCTTGCCGTCGATCAGCAGGTGATGGTGGCCCGTATCCGGCGTCATGTCGCCGGCCGGCTTGAGCCCCATGCCTTCGAGGCCGAACTTCACGTGCACGGGGCTCGACACCGTCGCGCCGTCCTTCGGCTCGACGAAGAACACGCGCGCCTCGGCACGCGCGAGCGTCGACACGGCCAGCGCCGCGACACATACCGCACCCGCGATCCACTTCTTGTTGAGCATCGTTTCCTCCTTCAGATTGAAAGGCTCACGAAGCATACACTGCGTGCGCGGCCCGCGCGATGACGTCCGTTGTTCGCGATGCGCACGTTTAAAACGACGTTGCAGAGGCGTTCGGCGAAATTCCGGTACCATTGCGCCTTTCGTCCGCCGGCCACGCCGCGGACGGCATCACAGATTTTCATCATTCCGAGCACCACATGAGCGAAGTAACCGAATACCAGAGCTGGGTCTGCCTGATTTGCGGGTGGGTCTACAACGAAGCGGAAGGCTTGCCCGACGAGGGCATCCCCGCCGGCACCCGTTTCGCCGACATTCCCGCCGACTGGCGCTGCCCGCTGTGCGACGTGGGCAAGGAAGATTTCGTCGTCGTCGATTTCTGATTCGGGCTTCCGGACACGATCGAGCGCGCGCGGCGCGCATCGGCACGCATTCCGTCCGCCGATGCGCCGCGCGTTTGCTATACTCTGCGCGCTGTCCACATTGCCGTCCCGTTCGCGTCTTCTGTGCGTGAAACTGCGGACATGGCTCTCCCCGTAGTTCAATGGATAGAACAAGCGCCTCCTAAGCGCTAGATACAGGTTCGATTCCTGTCGGGGGGACCAGCCAAGCCCCAAACCTCCCCCAAGATTCACAAGAAACTCCCCGCTCAAGCCCGTCCGGCGGCCCTCTCGCGCCTATCGTTACCCAACGTTGCTCAGTGACAGCCAGAGAAAGTGTTGGTATTTTTGTTGGTATCAGCAGATACCAACAACACAGATACCAACAATGCCTCTCACTGACATACAGGTGCGGAACGCGAGGGCCAGCGCGGCACCATACAAACTGACGGACGGCAACGGGATATTCTTGCTCGTCAAACCGAACAGCGCGAAGTACTGGCGCTTGTCTTACCGCTTCCTTGGCAAGCAGAAGACGCTCGCCCTCGGCGTCTATCCGGCCGTCACGCTTGCGACGGCACGGAAGAAGCGCGACGATGCCCGCGAGCAGATCGCGGCCGGCATCGATCCGGGCGAGGCGAAGAAGGACGCAAGACGGGCCGCCGAGATCGCGGCGGCCAACTCATTCGAAGCGGTAGCCCGCGAGCGGTTACCTAGAGCGCTTTCATGTCGACCATCGCTCCAGGCAGCAGATTCTTGAGCCGCGTGTTCTCGCTGTCCAGGTCCTTGAGTCGGCGAGCTTCAGATACCCCATGCCGCCGAACTTCGCGCGCCAAGGGTGGAACGATGCGTCACTGAACCCAGTGCTCCTGCACAGCTCCTTGACCGGCATACCGGCCCCGGCCGCCTTCAGACAACCGATGATTTGCTCTTCCGCAAAGCGCTTCTTCATGTTCGTCTTCTCCGAAAACGAACTTTGCTAGATCCCGGTTCGCCCTGTTTGCTGGTGGCCGGGTCACCTCCAGCCCCGAAATCACGCACCTGCGGGGTATCGTCGCGATTCGCTTTCCAGCGCCGGGGCGTCCCCGGTCGTTATCCAGATCTTCTGTATGCCGACGCCAAGCAGCCGGCCATCGTTACCCGTACCGCTTTGCTGCGGAGAGCGCGGCAAAGCCGGTTGGATCCAGATTGCGCGTGCTGCAGTGGGATTGTCAAAGCGCAACGCGAATTCGCGAATCTCGGTACCTGGAATCACGGTTTCGGTCTGTTGACCAATCATGATGCTTGAAGGTTTCCCAATGTTCGGCCCGTATCCCTGCATGCGGACGTGCAGCGTGAATCGTGCTGGAAGCGGCCGAACGAAGGTCAACTCCACACCGGGGAACACACTGGCATCCGACCAACGCCCCCAGTCTTCTCGCATCGATAAACCGCGAACGTTCTCGAGGAACCTCGGAAAACTTGTTTGGGTAAGGTCAATGCCTTCGCTGAGTGAGTTGTTGTTCCGCGGCCCCAATTTGTCGACCACATAGCCAGCCCGCTCCATGATCTGATGCGCTGTCATTCCGGAAAGATCCACGTTGGTCGTTCCAGCCGACCGGCTTGCAAGAGCAAAGAAGACCTGGTCGCCGGTCCGGCTGACAGTCGGCGCAACACCGAGGTTCCGAGTAAGCTCGGCTTCGATGGCAGCGCCGTTGTCAGCATAACCGCGCCGGTCGATATAGATACCGTTGAAGCCGATTCGCCTGATCACTTCTATCTGCCGTGCGACGGGTTCGAGTGCGAGGTAGCGAAAGAACAGATCGCCGTCGCGACCCTTCATACCGCCGAAGCTCCACCTGAGCGCACTGGTATGCAAAAAGGGGCGTGCCAGATCGTATGGCTCGAGGCGGTTGAGCGTGGGTCCTTCGGGAAACCCGACGTATGGCAATTGATAGATCGCACTTCCGGCCGGAACCTGCTGTTCGATCGCACGGGCGAAACTCGCGTCGCTATTGAATTCAACCTTGTTTTTTTCAAGACGAGTCAGAGAGGGCGACGTTGTCTGATCCCATAGCGCAAATGCACACAACGCCAAAGTGAACGTCGCGATCCGGAGAGAAGCGCGTTCGCCGGCGCACAGATATCGCTGGATCAACAGCAATACCGCAGCAATTGACATAAAGGCAACAAATACGCTGACCCGATTCCAGGCTCGAATCATCGGGCTGACGAGCAGGCTGAATATGCCGGAAAATCCACCGATCGTGCAGAACAACACCAGCACGATCGTGAGACTTGCAAGGAGTTGCAGGGGCTCTTCAGGAATGCGCCGCTGCGTCGGCACGACCACAAAAATCACGAGGCTTAGCAAGCCAACGCTGCCGATGATGCCAAGCGATGCAAAGGCATTTTCGTTGACGAGCGGAAAGGTCGTCGAGTAGTCCGCCGTAAGCTTGGCAAACGGCTTATAGCGATGATCCGGCCGCGGCAGCAGAAGCTGATCGATCTTGAGACCGTATAGTTCCGCTTCGCCGGGCGAGCGCCACGCCGCTTCCTGATTAACGCCGTGCTGCATCCGATAGAACAGGTTCGGACTGACGTTGGCCACAATGCCGAACGATACGATCGCCACGGCCACGATGGCAGGCCAGATCGCCTTAATCGCCTTTTGCTGAACCGATCGCACGATGCCGGCCGTAAGCAGGCAAAGAACGCCAAAGAACGCGTAATACACGCCGAAACATGAAAGCACGAGCAGGATCAACGCATCGAGCAGCGTTCTCTTCACGGCGCGTCGCTCGAAACTGAAAGACATTTCACCATCCCAGATCCGCTTGGCGAACCAGACGAACATCGGTGCGGCGAAGTACCAAGTATAAAAGAGATGATGGAGTCGAAGAAAATGGAACGGAAGCAGCGTGAAGATGAATCCTCCCGCGAAACTCAGCACCTTCGAGATCCGAAGCTTCCGGAGCACCCAGTATGCCGCGACCGCATTGAGTGGAAATCCAATCAAATAGTAGAGGTCGAGCGCGGTAGCGGGATTACCGAAAGTCCGGCCAAGAACCTTGAGCACGAGCATACTGCCCGAGTCCGGAATCGGATAGTCATACAGACTAGCGCCGAACGGCGCGCCCAATAGTTCAGTGCTGAAGAACCAGTGACTCCTCACCGCACGCTGTATCAACGAGAGAGTGAAAATGCCATCGCTTCCATAGATGAGCGGGAGATGAAGACCGAGATAGGCTGCACCCGATAGCTGCCAGCCCACGACCAGACACACCATCATCAGCGTGCCTGAAAAAGTCCACTCGGAAGCCAACCGATTTTCTGACGATTGCATGTGGGAGATTCTGCCGGGAGGTCGATCGTTCATGCCGTTTGCTCAGGAGATCATCTGGACTGTCGATCAATTCGGTCTCGAGGCCGCTTGAGCCTCAATGGCGGTCCCACCCGAATTGATCCGTTCGCGCTCGACCACCAACGGTCTCTTTTGCGCATAGGTAAGAATCGCGCCCACATACTCGCCAAGCAGGCCAATAAAGAACAACTGCACCGACGCAAAGAAAAATAGACCGATCAGCATCGGAGCGCTGCCCATCGAGAAGCTGCTCCAGAACACGAGCTTCAAGACGAAATACATGAACGAGACGAAAAGGCTCAGGCCGGAAAGGACAAACCCGGCGATCGTGGCAAGCCGCAACGGTACCTTCGAATGCGAGGTAATACCCAGCATTGCGATATCGTAGAGCGTGTAGAAGTTGTTCTTCGATATCCCCCGTTTGCGGCGCGGCTGGACGTATGGAATCTGTTTGATCTCGAACCCGATCTCGCACACGAGGCCGCGGAAGTAGGGGTATGGATCATCGATCTGTCGCAGGATCTCGATGACCTTGCGGTCGTAAAGCCCGAACCCCGTAAAGTTCTGGATCAGCGTGACGTTGGCGATCTGCGTGACCAGACGATAGTACATCCTGCGCAGCGCGAAGAAGAGCGCTGATTCTTTCGATTCAGGCTTTACGCCGACCACGACGGGTGCGCCAGCGAGCCAGTTCTTCACGAACTCGCGCATCAGTTCGGGCGGATCCTGCAGGTCGGCGACCAGCAGAATGACAGCATCGCCCTTAGCCTGCAAAAGACCATGCATCGGCGATCGGATGTGTCCGAAGTTCCGTGCGTTAACGATCACGCCAACCGCCGGATCATCCGCAGCGATCGTTCGCAGGATGCTGACCGTCGAATCCGTCGATGCGTTGTCGATGAAGAGATGGTCGTAGGTCACCTCCGGAATCGTCGAGAACACGCGACGTGTCTCTTCGTAGACAGCCCGGACGTTTTCCTCTTCATTGAAACAAGGCGTGACAACGGTTATATGCTTCATGACAGGTTGAAGACAAAACGGCGATTCAGGATAAACGCAATGACGCTGAGCGGAAGCAACGTCAGAGCATTCGCAATATAGATGTTTGCGTCAAGACCGAGCAGCAACCGCACTCCGCCGAGATTCAACAGGTAGATCACACAGTAGACACCGACGAATCGCCAGAAGCGCGACCGCGGTGCACCGTCGAATACAAGCCGTCCGACGCTCTGGAAGTTGAAGAGCACACCGCCGACGGTGGCGAGCCCGATAGCGACGGGATAAGCGAGACCCACGTAAGTCAGAACCGCAAACAACGAGTAGCCAACCAGTGTGTTCAGCCCTCCGACAACCAGAAAACGCAATAGCTGGACAAACGCCTTTGTCAAAGGCTCGCGGTCGAAATTAGACGCTTGCATCGAGTGCCTTCTTTATTTGCACCTTGACGGCATCCGGGGAAAGACCATGGCTTTCCATCAAATAGGGATAGTTGCCGCAGAACGTGCTGAATCTGTCTTGAATGCCTATACGCACGAACGTCCCGACGAAACTTCCCATCAGCGCTTCCGCGACGGCGCCACCCAATCCACCGTAAATCGAATGCTCTTCAAACGTCACGATCACTTGCCTGCCCGCTGCAAGCCGGTGAATCGACTCGACAGGAAAGGGTTTGATGCAGGGTACGGAGACGATGTCCGCGCCACCAACAGCAGCCGCGACCTTTTGAGCCAGCCGCACACCCGAACCTGTCGCAATGAAAAGGCTCGGGTGCGCTTCGTTCGTCAGTGGGACAGCGTTGCCAGCGCGCCACGAGTCGATCGGAGCGGAATGCACATCGCCAAGATCCGCCTTGCCCATCCGCAGATAGGCAGGCGCCTGTCTGTCCGAGATGTCCTGCATGCAGGCAGTCAGCTCGAACCGGTCAGCAGGAGAATATATCGACAGCTGCGGGATCGCGCGAAGCGCAGCAATGTCTTCCGTACTTTGGTGGCTCGTACCCAGTTGCGCGTAGACCACTCCCGCGCCATCGCCGATGAAAGTCACCGGCAGACCTTCATAGCAGACATCGATCTTGATCTGCTCCAGAACGCGAATCGGCACAAATGCGGCGAGTCCGTAGACGATCGGTTTGAATCCGCCCTTGGCAAGACCTGCGGCTACGCCCACCATGTTCTGCTCTGCGATGCCGCAATTGATGTATTGATCGGGGCATGCTTTGCGAAATGCATCGAAGAGCGCGTAGCCGTGATCGCCCGTCAGCAGAAGAACCTTGGGATCTTGCCGCGCCGCGCCGACAATCGCATCAGAAAATGCATCCCTCATCGCTTCTCTCCCAGCTCGGCAATCGCGAGGTCATAGGTTTGCGCCGTGAGTCGCGTGTAGTGCCAGATATTTTCATGCTCCATGAACGAGACGCCCTTGCCTTTGATCGTGCGAGCCACCATCGCTTTCGGGCGCCCGTCTTTTCGGGCCTTCAGTGTCCGATACGCTTGATCGATTACGGTTTCGTCGTGACCATCGACAGAGACGGCATCGAAACCAAATGCCTCGAACTTGGCCTGGATGTCGCCGAGTCCGATCACTTCGTCTGTCGTGCCCATGGCCTGGAATCCATTTGCGTCGACGATGACGATTAGGTTGTCCAGCTTGAACTGGGCCGCAAAGAGCGCCGCCTCCCAGATTGAGCCTTCATTCAGTTCGCCGTCTCCAACGAGCGCATAGCACTTCTGATCGGTGTCGTTTCGCTTCGCAGCCAACGCAAGACCGACTCCGACGGAAAGGCCATGTCCGAGCGACCCTGCCGTAGCTTCGATACCGGGCACGTGCGCGTCGGCGAGTCCCTTGAGGCGCGTGCCATTGCCAAAGTAATGGGCGATTTCATCGTCGGCGAGCCAGCCTATTTCATTCAGACAGGCATACTGAGCCATCACACCGTGGCCTTTGCTCAGGACCATATAGTCGCGACCGGGAGAACGCGGATCGCTTGGCTCGTAGCGCAGGTGTTTGCGGTACAGCACCGCCAGCAGCTCAACGATGGAAAATGCACAACCGATATGGACGGTCGATCCTGCGAACGCCATATCGAGAATGGTCTTGCGAAGCCGGGACGATTCAAATGTCTTCATGCGATGACCGTGTTTCGGTTCCAGTTGATCGTCTTGGCAAGAGCCGACTCCAGAGTCGTATACTCCGCCACGCCAAGCGAATGACGCGCTAGAGAGGTCGAAGGTATATAGCGCGGCGCCGGACCGGACGCAGGCGCCATGTCCGGCACGGCGGCCTCGCGTGCCCTGCATAGCGTCTCCACCATGCGAGCAAGTTCGAGAATCGACACTGCGCGTTCGGAGCCCACGTTATAGGCGCGCCCCGTCACGCCTCCGTGCAGCATCCGCAGAAGCCAGATACAGGCATCTGCGATGTACAGATAGCTGCGTAGAGGCCGCCCGTCGCCCTTGATGACGATGCGCTGCCCCGCCAGCGCATCGCGGATGAAGTTGCCGGCGGCAAATGGACCGTCCATCGGGATACCCGGCCCGACGAGCGCGTAGATTCGCGCAATGGAAACATCGATGTCATGCTGCTCGCCGTAGGTCGATGCGAGCCATTCAGCCGACCTCTTTCCGTGCCCGTACGCCGCTTTTGTGTCGAGCGTATCAGGCGCGCCACAATAGCTCTCAGGCGTCCGCTCCAGCGTCGAGGGCTGACGCCCGTATATGGCGCCGCTCGACGTCAGCAAAAAATGTGTCGCACCATTCGAGCACGCGAAATCCAGCACCCGACGTGTACCGGTCACATTCGCATCGAACACCCGCAAACCATCGCCAGCCTTCGTGATGTCCGCGACGTCGGTCGCTGCATGGATGCAAAGGTCGATCGCACCCATCGTGCCCGTCGTCGTTTCGAAATCGATGACATCACCTTCGTACAATGCCAGGTCAGGAGTTGCATAAAGATGCGGCGCGAACGTGCGCGCCTTTTCGGGATTGCGACTCAGTACGACAACCTCGATCCCGCTACCGAGTGTCCGATTGGCGTGCTGGACTGCTTCCAGCAACCACGATCCGATGAAACCCGTGCCACCCGTGATGAATAGTCGCGCCCCACGGAAATCCGCCCAGACATTCGCCGTATGCTGAACGATCAGTTCGAGATCTTCTCGTGGGTACGGCTTCCGCATCGATGACAACGCCTAGAAATTGACGCCGACAAACGTCTCAATTTTCTCGACGATAAAGTCAAGCATTTCGTGGCTCAGCCCCGGGTAGACGCCGACCCAGAAAGTCTGGTTCATCACGATGTCGGTATTCGTCAAAGCGCCGCTCACGCGATATTCCTGACCAATCATATAAGGCTGACGCGTGAGGTTGCCGGCAAACAGCAAGCGGGTGCCGATCTTGTTCTGGTCGAGGTAAGTCAGCAAGTCGACGCGCGAGAACTCTGCCTCGGGCTTCAGCGTGATGGGAAAGCCGAACCACGACGGATCAGCGTTCGGTGTCGCGTGCGGCAGGAGCAGATGCTCCGTACAAGTCTGCAAACGCTCGTGCAGATACGCAAAATTCTCGCGGCGCGCCTGAACGAATCCATCCAGCCGGTCCATTTGCGCGAGTGCGCACGCCGCCTGCATGTCGGTGATCTTCAGGTTATAGCCAAGGTGGGAATACGTGTACTTGTGGTCGTAGCCTTCCGGGAGCGTGCCGAGCTTCCAGCAAAAGCGCTTGCCGCACGTATTGTCCTTACCGGGCGCGCAATAGCAGTCGCGGCCCCAGTCACGGAAGGATTCGGCGATGAGTTTCAATTCCGGGTTGTTGGTGAACACCGCGCCACCCTCGCCCATCGTGATGTGATGGGCCGGGTAGAAACTGAGCGTGCCGATATCGCCGAAGGTGCCGACCAGTTGGCCATTGTAAGTTGCGCCGAGCGCGTCGCAGCAGTCTTCAATCAGCCACAGGTTGTACTTCCTGCACAACGCGGTGATTGCCTCGAGGTTATACGGGTTGCCAAGCGTATGGGCGAGCATGATCGCCTTGGTTTTGGGCGAGATGGCCGCCTCGATCTTCGTCGCATCGATGTTGTACGTACCCAATTCGACGTCTACGAATACAGGAACCGCACCGAATTGAAGAATCGGGTTGACCGTCGTCGGAAACCCTGCTGCGACGCCGATGACTTCGTCACCCGGACGAATGGCGCGGTCACCAAGTTTCGGCGAGGTCAAGGTCGAGAATGCCACTAGATTCGCCGACGAGCCTGAGTTCACGGTGATCAGGTACTCGACGCCGAGATACGCCGCGAGCCTTTTTTCGAACGCTTCGTTGAATCGTCCCGTCGTCAGCCAACCATCGAGGGATGCCTCGACCATGAGTTCCATTTCCCGTGCGCCAATCACCTTGCCTGACGGAGGCACCACCGTCTGGCCAGGCTCGAAGGCAGGGCGTCGAGTCGCGAGCTCGCCATACTGTTTGACGAGCTCGATGATTTGCGTGCGGATTTGATCTGTGTTCATTGCGATGATAAATAGCTATGACCGGGTATAGTCGGCGATCTGGGCAAGCGTCAGTGTCCTCGCGTCCTCACACTCGCGCGCCGCCTTGTACCAATCGACGATCTTGTCCAGGGTTAAGTCGAGGTCCCAACGGGGCCGCCATCCGAGACGGGCACGTGCTTTTGAACAGTCGAGCTTGAGGTAGGTAGCCTCGTGCGGATGATCGCCTCCATCCAGCTGCCAGCGTGCGTTGTCACCCCACCGGGAAGCCATGCGCTCGACAATCGCCTGCACTGATTGTGCATCGGCATCATCTGGCCCGAAATTCCATGCTCCGGCGTAACGTACCCCTTCGACGTACAGTCTCTCGGCAAGCAGCAGATAGCCGCCAAGCGGCTCCAGCACGTGCTGCCAGGGGCGAATCGCGTGCGGGTTGCGGATGCTGACGATTTCGCCGGCGCCGATCGCCTTGACGATGTCCGGAATGAGACGGTCCGATGCCCAGTCGCCACCGCCGATCACATTACCGGCACGTGCGCTCGCAATTGCCACGCGATGTGTATCGTAGGCGGCTTCGTTGAAAAACGAATTGCGATACGCGGCGGTAACGAGTTCTGCGCAGCCTTTGCTACTGCTATATGGGTCGTAGCCGCCCATTGCTTCATTCTCGCGGTAACCCCATTCCCATTCGCGGTTTTCGTAGCATTTGTCGGTCGTAACGACCACGACCGATCGGACACTGTGTACTTGGCGGATTGCGTCCAGCACGTGCACGGTGCCCATTACGTTGGTTTCGTATGTTTCCACCGGGCTCGCATATGACGCGCGAACGAGCGATTGTGCTGCCATGTGGATCACGACCTCGGGCTCAGCACGGCGCAGTGCGTTGAGCAACTGTCCGCGATCGCGAATATCGTTAATGACTGACTCGATACCCTCGTCCACTCGTGCAAGGGAAAACAGGTTCGGCGTGGTGTCGGGCGCGAGCGAATAACCCGTGACCTCTGCCCCGAGCGAATGGAGCCACAGCGTCAACCAGCTTCCCTTGAAGCCCGTATGCCCCGTCAGAAAGACACGTTTTCCGGACCAGAACGATGGGGCAATCATGACCATACCTTCCATGGCGCCTCATTGGTCTGCCAAAGTTTTTCGAGGAGCAACTTGTCCCTCAACGTATCCATCGGCTGCCAAAATCCTTCGTGCTCGTAGGCTGCGAGGTTGCCCTGCTCGGCAAGTTGCTCGAGCGGCTCCTGTTCCCAGACGCACGCATCGCCGGGGATCAGATCGATCACTTTCGGCGACAGCACGAAGAAACCGCCATTGATCATGCCGCCGTCACCCTTCGGCTTTTCCTTGAACGACGTGACCTTGTTGTCGTGAATATCCAGCGCGCCAAAGCGCCCAGGCGGAAACGCGGCCACAAGGGTGGCGAGCGCGTTGCTCTTCTGGTGATACTCGACGAGTCGGGTGATGTTGACGTCACTCAGGCCGTCACCATACGTGAAACAGAACGCTGCCTCGTCCTTGACGAAATTCTTCACGCGACGAAGACGCCCCCCCGTCATGGTCGATTCGCCCGTATCAACCAGCGTGACTTTCCAGGGTTCCGAGTATTGCTGATGCACCTGCATTTCATTGGTCCGCATATCAAAAGTGACATCGGACATATGCAGGAAGTAATTCGCGAAATACTCCTTGATCATGTAGCCTTTGTAGCCGCAGCAGATCACGAAGTCGTTCACACCGTAAGCGGAATAAATCTTCATGATGTGCCAGAGGATCGGTTTCCCGCCAATTTCGATCATCGGCTTCGGGCGGTTGACCGTATCCTCCGAAATGCGCGTTCCCAGCCCACCCGCAAGAATGACTGCTTTCATCAGAATCCTGTGTTGAACGTCGAGCGGCTAGCCGCCCTGCCCTGAAAGGAGATAACAGCGGATGCCGTACTCAACCAGCGTGACGAGCCGGATAGTCATCGCGACTCGCATGTTGATGTCGCGACGGGACAATTTGGAGGAACTGTTTCACTTCGTCTGACAACCAAAATATTTGAGCCGGATGCACTGGTTAGCAACCTTGCCGGACACGTCGAGGGTGCAGGGGTTGTACGAAAATGCAAAAGATACGGCTTTCAGATGTCAGGATTGTCACGCTGCGGGTGGAACATCAGTTGTCTCGGACGCCATCAAGGGCGGCTGATGGGAGACATCTCGAGGGATGAACGCACTGTGCCGAGCCGACGCATCTCGTCGATGGATCGGAAGCCCACGCGACAACCATGTATCTAAACGTGAAATTACAACAGATTCCCGCTCGGAGCGAAAGTAGTCGCAACCCGTATCAGGCATGCAGGCAACTGCAGACTCCTTGGTCTGACGCCATTTCCATACACGCGATTCGTGTTGCCCCCGCTTCATTCCTGACGCATGAATTCTGTCGGCGGTCAAACTATTCCCGAACATTCGCCGCCCGGAGAACGCCGCCGGTTCTGACCTCGCGGGAATTGTCCCCATAACGCCCACCACCCGCATGCACCGCCCCGCAATGGTCGCCGCTCACTGCATCAACCCCGTCCTGACCTGCGGCATCAGACTCGCATTCGCGCCCGTCACGGCAAACGTCCCCGTCGGCGACGCCCCGGCCGGCAGCACCAGCAGACTGCCGTCCCCGAGCCGATTCGCATCGACGACGATCTGGTTCGCCGCGCAACCATTCGTCAACAACCAGACCGGCAAGCCGGCAATCGACGAGAACGTGTTGCCCGTCACACTGAACGAACAGACGTTCCCGTACGCCCGGAAACCCGCATAGCCGGAGCCCGACACGCGGTTGTCCGCCACCGTGACATCCGACACGGTTCCCGACCACGTATCCAGCTCGATCGCGGCCTGCTGCGTCGGCTGCAGCCCGTTGTTCACGTTCGCGTTCTGGATGTTGGTCACGGTATTGCCCTTGATGACGACGTTCGAAGACCCGTAGGTTTTCCAGCTGTCTTCCTGCGCGACCAGAATCCCCGCCGCCTTCTCGACGCCGTCGACCGTATTGTTCGAGATCGTTACCGCCTGCCCGCCGACGACGGTGATGCCGCGCCCCCACGCGTTGCCCGACACCGCGTTATGGTCGATCAGCACGTTGTTGCTCAGGCGGCCGTCGCCGAGATAGCTGACCACGGCGATCAGATCGTCGCCGGTGCCGGCCACCGTATTGTTCTGCACCAGCACGTTGGCCGAACCGTAAGTCGTATGGATGCCGTCGGCCAGCGTCGCCCGCACGGTATTGCCCACGATCGCGATACCGTTGCCGCCGAACACGAAGATCCCGGCGCTCGCGCCGCCCAGGATCGTCACGCCGAGCACCTGCACGTCCGAGCCCGTCACCTCGACTTTCGTCGACTCGGGCGTCGTGAGGCGCGTCGTGCCGGTGCCGGCCAGCGTCACGCCGACGAGCGTCGAACCGGCACCGCGCATCTCGATCGTCTGGTCGGCCGGATTCGTGGCGGCCAGCGTCGCGCCGTATCCGGAAATCACTGCCTGCGGCGCCGTCACGGCAAGCGAATGCCCGACGACGTAGCGTCCCGGTGCGATGACCAGGCGTTGGCCGGCACGCAGGCTGTCGAATGCCTTCTGCAACGCGTCGGCCTGGTCGCTGCCGTCGGCGGCCGGGAAGACCGTCACATCGGCGACGGGAACGGGCGTGGTGCCATTGGAGGGCTGACGCGTTGCACCGGACGCCGTACCGGTCGCCCCGGCGGTCGACACAGGGCTGCCGGAATTCGTCGATGAAGCCGATGCGCCGGATGCAGGACCGGCAGGTGCGATGGACGATGTCGATGTGCCCGCAACGGTCTGCGTGCCTGCGGCAGCGTTGTCGTCACCGCCGCCACATGCGGCAAGACAAAGGCAGAGCGCGGCAAACGTCGCCCGATCGACTGTACGCATACGAAGTTCCGCTAGCCCAAATTGGCGTCATCGTAAGTACGCTTGATCACTTTGTAAATGAATTCCACATTTCACCTGTGAAATATTTCGTTATCCTCTTCCATTCATCGCAACGTCATCACGACGACATGCGACACGCGATCGCACCCTGACCGAGCGCGATCGACATGTATCGGAGATTACGTAGAATCCCGAACCTTCATCTGCACACGTACCTCGACCATGATTCGAACACTCGCGGCCCTGGCCATGTTTTCGGCGCTGATCTGCACGGCGAATGCCGCCGATGTCGCCAGCGCGACCGGCAAACGCTGATCGCGATGCGCGAGCAGACGGTCGCCGCGTTACGCGCGCGCCTTGGCGACGATGTGGTAACCGGCGAGCTCGCCGCGCACGCGAACCTCAATGCGATCGGGCGCTTCTACGTGACGCTGCAACAAGGGATGTCGATTCAGACGCGCTACGGCGCGAGCCGTCGCGATCTGGAAGCGGCCGCGCAAACCGCGCTGACCGCATGGCCGGCGCTCGCGGACGCGAGCGGCGGATAGCGTAACGGGCTCCGGAGAGAAACCCGCAAGACCGCGCGGTCATGCAGCGGCAAGCGCCCCCGCATGACCGCGCCGGTCGGTGCGTTACTGCGTGACGGCGTGCTGCACGTCCTTCGACGCATGCCACACGCGGTAGCGCACGTCGAAACCGTCCGGTACGTATACGACGAGCGGCAGGCGGCTGTTGTAGCGCAGCAGCTGGCCGTCACCGCGCACCTGCACGAAGCGCTGCTGCGGCGCCTGGCCGGGACAGGCCATCAGCGTCGATGCCGGCCCCTTCACGTCGGTCAGCCGGTAATACGTATAGCCCCAGCCCTTCACGTCCTCGGCGCTCAGCTCGCCGCCGAACCATTGCTGGTTGCAGTCGGTCTGCAGCGTCTTGCCGATCATCAGCTCGACGCGCGCGTCGCCTTCGTTCTCGAGCGCAGGCAACGCGATCACCGCGCGCTGCTGGCCAGCCGCCGGCTGCGGGAACATCTTGATCGATTCTGCCGACACGGCGGGCGCCGATGCGGGCCCGGCCGCGCAGGCGGCGGCAGCGGTCGTCACGCAAAAGGCGGCCAGGACGGCCCGGATCGCGAATTTCATCGATGTGCTCCTGATAAACAAAATAGGCCCCGATGCTAACACTTTCGTCGCACGACCTTACGAGGCTGTAATTTGACGACACAATTGCAAACAGCCGGCAATCCCCGCGCGCGGTACTTATAGGGGAACCAACGGAGATCATCATGCTCAAGCTCATTGCCGCCGCCGGCGTCGCCACGCTGCTGGCCGGGTGCGTCGTCGGGCCGGACGCCGGATACGGATACGGCTACGGACCGACCTACTATTCCGATCCGGGCTATGCGTACGGCCCGGCCTACGCACCGTCGCCCGTGTACGGCACGGTCAACACCTGGGGCGGTGGCGGCGGGCGCGACTGGGACCGCGACCGCCGCGGCTGGGACCGCGGACGCGACGGCTGGAATCGTGACCGCGGCGGCTGGGACCGCGACCGCGGCGAACGCGCCCGTCATGGCGGCTGGGGCCGCGGCGACGGACGTCGCGCCGACTGGAATGACGGCGGCGGGAACGGCCAAGGCAACGGCGGCGGTCATCGTCACTGACGCAATTGCAACCGTTTGTATCCGCACACGGTTCACACGAAACCGAAACGAACCGATAGACGACCGCCAAAACACGAAGGCCCTCGCATCACTGCGAGGGCCTTTTGTCGTCCGCCCTGCCGGGAGTCCGGCAACGCCGGCGATGCAGCGCCGAGCCTGCCCACTCGTCAGACGCGTGCCCGCTTACCAGCCGGCCGGCCGCGCATAGCCGCCCGACACCGGCGCGCCGCACACGTACGGGCGCTGATAGCGGTCGTAGCAGTAATCCGGGCCGTCGTCCTGGTACTGCGCCTGCTGATAGGTCGGATAAGCCGGCTGCTGGTAAGCCGGTGCCTGGTAGTACGTCGGCGGCTGATAGGCCGGTGCCTGATACACGGGCGCCTGGTACGCGACGGGCGGATTCATCGCCGACGTCACGATCGCGCCGAGCACCGCGCCGCCGATCAGTGCGCCGATGATGGCGCCCCCGTCGCGGCCGTGCGCGGACGCCGGGCCCGCCACGGCGAGCGAACCGGCGAGGACACATACTGCGGCAATTCTTTTCATGATGGACTCCCACGCGAAGTGGTATTCGATGTGATGCATTGTGGCTGCGCACGGCCGTAATAGATGCAGCAAGTGGTAACGCGCCATTACGCGTATCACGCACACCGAAATGCGGCACCGCCGTGCTACGATTTTCGGCACACAGGAGACGCCTTCATGCAGCCCGAAACCGCCCGCCGTTTCGATACCGAATTCGCGCCGCGCATTGCGCAGGCGATCGCCGCCTACTTCGCCGATCACGTGCTGACCGGCGTCGTCCCATACGGCGGGCACGGGCAACCGACGCGCGTGCAGATCCGCAGCGCGCCGCACGAACACGTGAGCGGCTTCGCGCATCCGCTGAACCTCGAGCTGACCTGGGACACCGACGAGATCGAGCGACTGATGGCACCCGACGGGCCCGCGCGATTCGAGCACTACCTGAGCGCGCTGCCGAGGAAACTGAGCGCATGGCAGGGCGCGCGCGACATCGATCTCGCGTCGCGCACGCAGGCCGACCCGCTCGTGCGGCTCGGCGGCCTCGACTTCGAAGGCTGAGCGCACGCCCCGGCCACCGGCCGGACGCTGGCGGCGTCGCGCGAAACAGTCCGGTGATACACTCGACCGGTCCCGCTCCGGCGCCGCCAGGCTGACCGGACCGTTCACCGCCGCCGCCACCCGCGAGCATGGTTGCGCACGCAACCGGCATCCGGGCACGCGGACAATCACGCCTTCGCTCCCGTCATGAACGCCGATACCGGCCTGCCGCTTCCGCAACGCTACTGGGCAATCGTCTGCGTCGCACTGGGCATCACGCTCGCCGTGCTCGACGGCGCCATCGCGAACGTCGCGCTGCCGACGATCGCGCGCGACCTGCACGCGTCCGATGCCGCGTCGATCTGGATCGTCAACGCGTACCAGCTCGCGGTCACGATCACGCTGCTGCCGCTCGCGTCGCTCGGCGAACGCGTCGGCTATCGCCGCATCTACATCGCCGGGCTTGCGCTCTTCACCGCGGCGTCGCTCGGCTGCGCGCTCGCCGGCTCGCTGCCCGTGCTCGCCGTGATGCGCGTGATACAGGGGTTCGGTGCAGCCGGCATCATGAGCGTGAACGCCGCGCTCGTGCGGATGATCTTCCCGTCGTCGATGCTCGGGCGCGGGCTGTCGATCAACGCGATGGTGGTCGCGCTGTCGTCGGCGATCGGCCCGACGGTCGCATCGGCGATCCTGTCGGTCGCGTCGTGGCCCTGGCTGTTCGCAGTCAACGTGCCGATCGGCATCGCCGCGGTGTTCGGCAGCCTCCGGGCGCTGCCGGCCAACCCGCTGCACGACGCGCCGTACGACTTCCCGAGCGCGCTGATGAACGCATGCGTGTTCGGCCTGCTCATCATGGCCGTCGACGGGCTCGGTCACGGCGAAAGGCACGCGTACGTCGCAGGCGAACTGGCGATCGCGTTCGCCGTCGGCTACTTCTTCGTGAAGCGGCAGCTGTCGCAGCCGGCACCGCTGCTGCCGGTCGACCTGATGCGCATCCCGATGTTCGCGCTGTCGATCTGCACGTCGGTTGCGTCGTTCACGTCGCAGATGCTCGCATTCGTCGCGCTGCCGTTCTGGCTGCAGCATTCGCTCGGGTTCTCGCAGGTCGAAACCGGCCTCTACATGACGCCGTGGCCGCTTGTGATCGTATTCGCCGCGCCGCTTGCCGGCGTGCTGTCGGATCGCTACTCGGCCGGCATCCTCGGCGGAATCGGGCTCGCGCTGTTCGCGGCCGGGCTGCTGTCGCTCGCGACGATCGGCGCGCATCCGGGCACCGTCGACATCGTGTGGCGGATGGCGCTGTGCGGCGCAGGTTTCGGGTTGTTCCAGTCGCCGAACAATCGCGCGATGTTGTCGTCGGCGCCGCGCGAGCGCAGCGGCGGCGCGGGCGGGATGCTGAGCACGGCACGCCTGACGGGCCAGACGCTCGGGGCCGCGCTCGTCGCACTGATTTTCGGGCTGGCGCCCGACCGCGGGCCGACGATCGCGCTCTATGTCGCCACGGTGTTCGCGGCGCTCGCCGCGGTGGTCAGCATGCTGCGCATCGCGTCGCCGCGCCCCGACGCGACGACCTGACGCCGCCGCGCGCGGCGCCCGCCGGTCACGCGGCGTCGAGCGCGTCCATCACGAAGCGCACACGCGCCTTCACGCTCACGCACGGCAGCTCGATCAGCCGATACCCGTAGGCCGTATAGCAGTCGACCATCGCGTCGTAGGTGCGCACTGCCTCGGCGAAATCCTGCCGGCGCTCGGTGTCCCGCGTGTAGATGTCGGGCCACGGCGGCGCGATGAACACGCGCCGGTGATAACGGAAGCGCCGCGCCGCAGCCTCCGCATGCGCGGGCACCGCGAGGCCCGTCAGACGCAAGTAGCCGATCACGTCCGGCACGCCGCGGTCGAAGAACACGGGCCCGCGCGCACCTCGTGCGAGATGATACGAACGCATCTCCCAGTTCAGCATCTGCTCGGCAAACGCGGCCCGGTCGCGCCAGGGCAGCGCCGGACCGTCGATCGCCATCTGGTCGCGGATCACACCTCGCCCGGCCTCGTGCGAGCGCGCGAAACCGCAGCGCTCGAGCGCATCGAGCAGCGTGCTCTTGCCGGAGCCGGGGCCGCCCGTGACGACGAAGAAGCGGGCGGACGCCGCCTCCGCGCCGCCCTCCTCCATGCGCTCAGACATGCACGGCTCGCCGGCCCGCGCGCTGCGTGACCGACGCGGCCGCCGCGACGCTGCGCAGGTCGGCGACGAACGTATCGCGCCAGACCGACAGGTTGTTCTCGCGCAGGCGCGCGAGGTTCTCTTCGTGACGCGCCTGCCGCTCGGCGAGCGGCATCGACAGCGCGCGCTCGAGCGCGTCGGCCATCTGCGACAGGTCGTAAGGATTGACGAGCAGCGCGCCGGTCAGCTCGGCCGCCGCGCCCGCGAACTCCGACAGCACGAGCACGCCCGGGTCGGCCGGATCCTGCGACGCGACGTATTCCTTCGCGACGAGATTCATCCCGTCGCGCAACGGCGTCACGTAGCCGACCTGCGACATCCGGAAGAACGCCATCAGCAGATTGCGCTCGTACTTGCGGTTCAGGTACTGGATCGGCGTCCAGTCGAGCTGCGAGAAGCGGCCGTTGATGCGACCGGCCTCGCCTTCGAGCGTTTCGCGAATGCGCTGGTAGGTCTGCACGTCGGAGCGCGTCGGCGGCGCGATCTGCACGAGCGACACGCGCCCCTGCCAGCCCGGCGCGTTGGCGAGCATCCGCTCGAACGACTGGAAGCGTTCGACGAGCCCCTTCGAATAGTCGAGCCGGTCGACGCTCATCACGAGCTTGCGGCCGGCGAGCGCGTCGCGCAGCATCTTCACCGGCTTGCGCGAGCCGTACTGGACGGCTGCCTCGGCGATCGCATCCGGATGCACGCCGATCGGATAGGCGGCGACCTTCACGACGCGGCCGTGCGCATGCAGCATCCCGTCGTCGCTCGCCGCGCCGATGCCGCGCCGCTCGATGTAGTCGGTGAACGCCTGCTTGTCGGCATCGGTCTGGAAACCCGCGATGTCGTATGCGCACATGAACTTCACGAGCTCCTCGTTCGGCGGCACGACGCGCAGCATGTCGGGCGACGGAAACGGGATGTGCAGGAAGAATCCGATCGGGTTCTTCACGCCGAGTTCGCGCAGGCAATGCGCGAACGGCAGCAGATGATAGTCGTGCACCCAGATCAGGTCGTCGGGCCGCAGCAGCGCGGCGAGCTGCTTCGCGAGCATCGCGTTCACGCGCAAATAGCCGGCATACTCCTGCCGGTCGAAGCGCGCGAGATCGCCGCGGTAGTGGAACACCGGCCACAGCGTCGCGTTCGAGAAGCCGCGGTAGTACTGATCGTAATCGCGCCGGGTCAGCCCGAGCGTCGCATACGTGACGTTGCCGTCCCGCTGGATCGCGGGTGCGGCGTCGGGCGTACCGACGATCTCGCCGTTCCAGCCGAACCAGACGCCGCCGGTTTCCTTCAGCGCGTCCATCACGCCGACCGCGAGGCCGCCTGCGCTCGGGCGCGTGTCCTCGCCGGCGGCGACACGGTTCGATACCACGATCAATCTGCTCATGCGGCTTCCCCTCCTCGATTCGATTGGATGACGCGCGGCGCGCGCCAAGGCAGACGCGACGGCCCGAAGGCGGTCGCGCGGCGATTCAGATGTGAGCGATGCAACAAAGAGCGCAATGAAATGCGGCGGCGGAATGCAACGGCGACGGCATCAGGCGTCCTGCTCCTGGCCGAGGTCGCGTTGATAGTCGAGCCCTTCCGGGCGTGCGCCGCCCTGGTTGTGATCGCCGTCGGACGGCGTCTCGTCGGGCGCGCCGGCCGGCGCGTCGGTCTGCGGACGCGGGTGCTCGGGACCCGCATCTGGCGGCCGGGGAGAAAACCGTTTCGAACGGCGCATGGCTGGGTGTCTCATATGCAACGCGGCTCGGAGCCGTCGTAGAAACATTCCATAACAAAACAGTCTAGGTGGCTTGCTCGCATGCCACGGTAACAATTGCCTTCAATTTGTAACGTTTCGACCCCCGCTCAGCCAACTGTCCGACAATAGCGCCGCGCGTACGCGCGCGAGCCGTCGCCCGCCGATTTGTCAAAGCTTTGCAATTTTCCTATGACAATTGCGAAACAATGACGCGGCATGGGGCGCGCATGCGCCGCCGCTCACCCAGACAGGACTTGCACTCAGGGATGAACATTCGTTTCGAACCGCCGCGTCGGGCCATGCCGGCGCGCATCGTGCTGGCCGCGATCGCCACGGCCGCACTGCTGTCCGGCTGCAACTCGCTGTACAGCGAAGGCGCGACCGCCGGCGCCGGTATCGCGGGCGCCGCGATTGCCTCCAAGGTCACCAGCAACGCCGCCGTCGCGACGGGTATCGGCCTCGGCGCCGTCGCCGGCGCGCGTGCGGGCGTCCAGTACACGCAGCGGGTCGCGCACCGCTACACGCAGGAACAGATCGCGAAAGCGGCCGGCCCGCTCGACGTCGGCGGCGTCGCGCCGTGGACGACCCACCACTCGTTCCCGATCGAGGACGACGAACAGGGCCGCGTGACGGTCAGCCGGATGATCAGCATCGGCCCGCTCGACTGCAAGGAAATCGTGTTCGCGGTCGACACGCCCGCGAAGGCCGACAAGGCCGCCGAATCGGCGTTCTACGTCGCCACGATCTGCCGCGACGGCCCCGTGTGGAAATGGGCGTCGGCGGAACCCGCGACCGAACGCTGGGGCGCGCTGCAATGAGCGTCGCGATCCGTATCGCGGCGATCGGCGCGCTGTGCGCGGCCAGCGCCGCGCTGTCGGGCTGCGGCTCGGTCGGCGCGGCGAGCGGCGCGCTCGCCGGCGCGGCGACGGGCCTCGTCACCGCGAACCCGGCCGTGGGCGTCGGTGTCGGGATCGCCGTGCAGGCGGCGACCGACGAGGCCGTCAACCGCACGATGAAGCAGCTTCATCAGAATCAGCAGGACGCGATCGCGAAGGCGGCGGGCAGCCTCGCCGTCGGCGAAGTGAAGCCGTGGAAGGTGAAGAACACGCTGCCGCTCGAAAACGGCGAAGGCGAGGTGCGCGTCACGCGTGCGTACTCGACGGCGCTCGCGTTGTGCAAGGAATTCGCGTTCTCGGTGAAGGACGGCGACAAGGCCGACTGGTATTTCGCGAATGCGTGCCAGCAAGGCACGCACTGGAAGTGGGCGTCGGCCGAACCGGCCGTCGACCGCTGGGGCAACCTGCAGTAACGAGGCGATGCGCGGCGCCCGACACGCGCGGCGCATGCGAATGCCGGGCCCTGCGGCCCGGCGCGATGGTTCAGGACTCGACGTCCTCGAGACTGAAGATTTCGGTCTGGTCGTTGTACGAGAAGATCTCGCCGTAACGGCCCCAGTCGATCACCGCGTCGAGGGTTTCCTCGGCCGCGCCGTCCGACAGGAAATCCTCCAGCTCCTGCTCGAAGCGCACGCGCGGCGCGCGATGGCCAGGGCGCTCGTTCAATACCTTCTTGATCCGCGCGGCGAGCGGCACGTGCTTCAGCAGGTGATCCGCGAACATCAGCTTGCGCTCCTGCGTGCCGAATTCCGCGAACACGCGCCCCGGCGGCGTCAGGAACACGTCACCTTCGCGCACGTCGGCGAAGCCGAGGTATTGCAGCACTTCGGCGATCGGGAACAGGTCGTCGACCTCCAGATGCAGCGTGCGCGCGATTTCCGGCATGTCGGCACGGCCGTGGTACGGCGCCATCGCGAGCGTCTCGATCAGGCCGGCCATCAGGTTGGTCGACACCTGCGGCAGCCAGCTGCCGAGCTCGAGCCCCTTCTTCGTCGCCTCGCCGGTCTGGCGTGCGGTCATCTTCGCGTAAATGTCGTCGACGAGCTTGCGGAAGGCCGGGTCGAGACGGTTGCGCGGATGCTTGAACGGCACTTTGATTTCGGCGATCACGCGGCCCGGGTTCGACGACAGCACGAGAATCCGGTCGCACATGAACACCGCTTCCTCGAT
>NZ_LOSU01000077.1:0-4199 GCF_001522185.1 Burkholderia sp. RF2-non_BP3
GCGCCGCTGTTTCATTTGCAACACCTCCACTGCTTACGCAGCGTCTAGTGTGTTGCATCGACCGGTTGAATCCACCACTCGTAGCGGCCAGTGACACGGACCTGTGATTCTGACGACGCGGTCGGCCGCCCGACGTGAGACTTGCCGCCTGACTGGACATCAAGCCTCACGTGCTAGGCGGTATGTAATGCGTTGCCAGCAAGCAAGGTTCACGGCGAACATTTCGGAGGAGGGGCGGTTTCAAATTTGGAGATGGTTTAAGGAGGTCGCATGAACCATCCGCAACACATTGGACTGTCTGGCCGCACTCGACGAGGCACACGAGACGGGGCATGTCACGGTTGAGACGGTGCATTGTATCTGTCAGCGCTCGAGGCGTTGGCTACCGACGGCATTCTGAGGCGGACGGGCGACCATCGCGATGTCGTGCAAGTAGGGCGGCGCGCTGCCCTGTCACGCATGGAAAACACCGGGTGTGCGTCCACGCGTTGGCCGACGGTCTATGACTGAAATCGACCGGGTGGGTAAAGGGTTAAACGCGTCGCCTAAGTCGGGGGCCATTCAAGCTAACCGGTTCCGACCAATCGGGGCGCCTCCGCACGGGTGCGCCGTTGCGATCAGGCGACGCACGCTTTGGATTGCGGAAGTATGCGCAAGGCACGGCGGAATCCGGTCGTGCCGTCGTTGCGGAGCGGATTCAATCAGGGATTTTCCGTTCTATGGTCATGCGAGGGGACCAATGTGCTGCCCGGCCACTGCACGGCAGGCTTCGACAGTGGCGAAGGCGGTACGTGCGTTGTGGTCTGGTTGCACCCCTTGGGAGACACACCAAGCCGGGAAAGTGTCGGGATTGATCCGCACCTGGATCACCACGAAGCCGTCTTTAACGAGTTCGTTACGAATTTCGTCCGCTCGTTTCTTCCATTGCGCCCACGAGCCTTCTAACGCGTCACCGTCGATGAATGAAGCTTTGCAGCGTTCGTATTCAGATTCTTCGTACCAGACGATGCCAAGGACTGAGGTAGTCATGTTTAAACCCCGATGTGCAAACCACGATCAATATCGTTTGTGGTGAGTGTGTGACGACGAGGATGAACACTTCGCGGCCGATTTCTGCAGGATGGCTGCGTAGTCAGCGACAGCGGTGGCAGTGAGTTCCGATCGGGATGTTTTGATGACTTCGGCGAGTTCTTTTGCGAGTTCGAGCTCAAAGGCGGAGAGAAACACGTCCTTGTTCGGACTGTTGGAGATCAGGGCTCTCAAGGCGGCTGCCGTTGCGAAATGCAGCCCGAAAAGTACATCGAGTTGCTGATCAGTGGTCATCTTCCGTAGATCGCTGGTCATGCGAACCTCATGGTGTGGTGGCTAAAATGGTGAGAATTTTAATTCTTGCACGGTCACGCTGCGGCTCCAACGAGTGATGGAAGATGCGATCGATTTTTGAAAGTGAGTGGGGAAAATGTCGAAACTGAGAGGCACAGCAGTAGGGAAGGTTCGAAGCCGGTTCGGCAATGCGGTAATCAATGCGGGGACGATTGCTGTTCTGCTGTTCGGTGGTCTGGTTGCCGCGTGGATGGCGATGTGGATGGTGCATTACATGGCGGAGTTCGTGCGCTGGCTGCCGGTGCCGCATGAATTGGCGTGAGCGTTGGTGTAGGTCGCATTGCCGGCGGACGGTGCCGATCGCAACAATACCAATGAACGAAAGGTATCCGGCTATGGGATTGCGTAAAGTCTACCAGGCGAGGTGCTGGGCATTTCCTGGTGGATCGGATGCGATGGCGCTGACCATGTCGTCAGCCAGTTTGCAGAGCCGTCACACGCGTGCGTGCCTCTGTGTGTCGGTGCAGAAGTTCCACACGTAGTTCACCACACGGCTCTGTTGGTTCAGCTGTCCGTTGAGCGATTTCACCCGGACCGGTAGACAAGGATCATGCCTATCACGCTACCGTTTGAGTGCCGTTTGTCAACGGCACTCCTTTCCTCCCCGCCATGCGCCCCGAAGGAAGTCCCCTTGAGGAAAGGCAAGGCTTCTCGGAGCAACTGATGAATTTCTAACTCGCGGCGCTAGCCTTCCCCTGCCGAGTTCGACGGCCATAAAATCTGCTTGAGTAGATCGAGCGACAATTCCTCGTGACCCTCGTTTTTGCGAGCTTCGCAAGCACCTACTTGTTCATGTCGGTTCGACCTAAGTTCTTCGAGCGTCCAAGGCTGTTGGGTAATCGCCTCCGGATCAAATTCCGGATGGATCTTGAGCAAAGCCTCGGCGAGTTCTCGCGTCTCCTCCGAGCTGCGTACACAGGTCCAGATATCCCTCTGTTCGTAGGAACCTGGGTTGAATTCTTCAACGCAGTTGGAATACTCATTACGCATCTGTGTAATAAGATCGGTTGCGTCAGGAAACTCTACTCCTCCAGCGTACCGCTTTCGTTGACATGGGGCATTCCCTTCATTGTCCTTGGTGTTGGGAGAAAACCTGAGATAGTCCGCCGCTGGAATATTCGGCGGTCCCCCGGAATTCCTGACGAGGCCTAGGGCATCTTCCAGTTTGGCATACATGATTTGACGTTGCTTAACGCCCCCGAGCGAAGAAAGTTCTCCTGACTTGCTTGCCTGGCCCTTGTTCACGATGTGGATCAGCGCTTGTACAATTGATCCACGATTGCCAAGGCGCAATGCGAGTTGTGCACTGGCGGTGGAATGATTGAGTTGGGTCGCGCGAAAGTGCAAAATGGCGTTGCGAATATTAAACATGGCTGTGTATGATCACAATTGATTGGATGAAGCGGCGAAGATATTGTCGGGTCGTGAAAACATTTCGACATCTTTAATGGTTGATTGTGTTTCAAAAATCCGTGAATATGCTTTCAGAAAGCGGCCATAAGGCTATGTCTGTGCGCTGGCTTGCACTAGCTTCAAGGTTCTCAGTCGCTAGTCGAGCAAGGCTGTAACGATGTTTGTCGCTGACGACGAGATCAGTGGCGAGATGGTGGGCGAGTGGGCAGGTACCCGGCGGTAGGCGCCAGTGTGTCTACCTTGCGACCAAGTTTTTGGCGGCACCCGTAATTGCTTCGTGGTTGAGTCGAGAAGCCGGGTGCGGCCGAAAATCAGGGAGGAATGAATGGACTGGAAAGACATCGCTTCGGCGGTCGGCCAGGCGGCGACAGTGATCGGCACGCTGCTTGGTGGCCCCGCAGGTGGGGCGGTCGGTGCCCTCGGTACCGGCACACGCCGGATGCGGTATCGACGGCGCTGACCAGCGATCCGGACGCCCTGCTGAAACTGTAGGAATTGCAATCGAACGCGAGTGGCTGCTGCAACAGCTGATCGTGACGGTCGAACAGCATCGCCTGCAGGCCGATGCCGCCGAGGCAGTCGATCGGGACAGCGCGCAAGCTGGCCGCGCAGCAGTCGCAGGACTGGATGCGACCGACGCTGAGCCTGGCGCTCGTGGCGTCGACGGTCGTGATCGTGTTCCGGGTGATGGCCGGAGTGGCAGACGGCACACTGAAGGATCCGGCCATTGCAGCAACAGCGGGCGGCCTGCTGATGTACTTTGCGCGCGAGACCGCGCCAGTATTGGGATTCTGGTTTGGGACCACACGGGGTGCATCGCTACGGGCGATGGTGCCGATCGCGAGGCTGCCGGGCGCGGCACCCGGCGATCAAGCGTCCGCTCGACCGACGTGTGGGGCCTTACGGGCGAGCGAACGCCGTGCCCGTTTCGAACTCGGCAATGCGTCGATTGACGCCCACGAAATCATGGATGAACGAGCGTGCCCACGCGTGATCGGGCCGCTTTTCTTTGCTCCACCCCGCCACGGGCGAGCGCCTGCCTGCCTGCGATGGGCGCAGTGCGGCCGGGTCCGTGTTGGGCGCACGGCTCACGCTTTGGAGCGAACGGGCAAGGGGGGCGGACGCGCGCGTCGGTGGTGGTTGGTTGAGAAGGTTCGAAACGGCTACTCGAACGCCCTTGGAAACAGTCATGGCAAGTCGCACCTCAATTCCTCCTGTTTGGTTCAAGGTGGCGAACATTCTTGCCGACTGTTCGATAAGATTCTTCCAGAATCCGGCTACGGATCGTTTTCGCGCCCGACGCCAATGGAGAACCGTCTGTCATCAGCGCCGGTCGCGCGCCCGCCGTTTCCTCGCTATCGACAGCGTGAGCGAGGCTCGCAGCCGATCCGCGGCGCGCCAAG
>NZ_LOSU01000078.1:0-724 GCF_001522185.1 Burkholderia sp. RF2-non_BP3
GTCGAGCTGAGGCCCGTCGACAACGAGTTGATGCCCGTCGAGGTCGACGTGGACAGCGAGCTGATCGAGCTGGTCGCTGACGACAGACCCGTCGACGTCGAAGTCGACAGCGAGGCCACCGTGCTGTCGGTCGAGCTCAGGCCCGTCGACAACGAGTTGATACCCGTCGAAGTCGACGTGGACAACGAGCCGATCGAGCTGGTTGCCGACGACAGACCGGTCGACGTCGAAGTCGAGAGCGACGCCACCGTGCTGTCGGTCGAGCTCAAGCCCGTGGACAGCGAGTTGATACCCGTCGAAGTCGACGTGGACAGCGAGTTGATACCCGTCGACGTCGAAGTCGACAGCGAAGCCACCGTACTATCGGTCGAGCTCAAGCCCGTCGACAACGAGTTGATGCCCGTCGAGGTCGACGTGGACAGCGAGCTGATCGAGCTGGTCGCCGACGACAAGCCAGTCGACGTCGAGGTCGACAGCGAGGCTACCGTGCTATCGGTCGAGCTGAGGCCCGTCGACAGCGAGTTGATACCCGTTGACGTCGACGTGGACAGCGAGCTGATCGAGCTGGTTGCCGAGGACAGGCCGGTCGACGTGGAGGTCGACAGCGACGCCACCGTGCTGTCGGTCGAGCTCAAGCCCGTCGACAACGAGTTGATGCCGGTCGAGGTCGACGTGGACAGCGAGCTGATCGAGCTGGTCGCCGACGACAGACCCGTCGACGTCG
>NZ_LOSU01000079.1:0-713 GCF_001522185.1 Burkholderia sp. RF2-non_BP3
GGGAACGCCGACAGGAACAGCACCGTCTGCGCGACGTCCTGCACCGTCGTGAACACGCCGTCGACCGTGTTGCCGAGCATCACCTTCTTCACCACTTCCTCTTCGCTGATCCCGAGCTCCTTCGCCTGCTCCGGAATCTGCTTGTCGACCAGCGGCGTGCGCACGAAGCCCGGACACACGACGTGCGAGCGCACGTTGTGCTTCGCGCCTTCCTTCGCCAGCACACGTGCCAAGCCGAGCAGCCCGTGCTTGGCCGTCACGTACGCCGACTTCAGCGGCGACGCCTCGTGCGAGTGCACCGAGCCCATGTAGATCACGACGCCGCCGCGATCGTCCTTGTACATGTGCTTGAGCGCGGCCTTGGTCGTCAGGAACGCACCGTCGACGTGGATCGCCTGCATCTTCTTCCAGTCGGCGAACGAGTAGTTCTCGATCGGGTTGACGATCTGGATGCCCGCGTTCGACACGAGGATGTCGACCGAGCCGAACGTTTCCGCCACCTTGTCGATGCCGCTGTTGACCGCTTCCTCGCTGGTCACGTCCATCGCGACGCCGATCGCCTTGCCGCCTGCCTTGTTGATCTCGTCGGCAACCGCGTTTGCGCCGTCCTGGTTCAGGTCGGCGATCGCGACCGCGGCGCCCGCCTTCGCGAGCTCCAGTGCGATTTCCTTGCCGATGCCGCTTGCGGCGCCCGTGACGACTGCGGTCTTGCC